>CALLJA010000030.1 GCA_938008865.1 uncultured Anaerolineales bacterium | reverse complement strand
AAAATGGCTGAAGAGAAACTTCCTACCCGCGCTGAGAACTTTGCCGAGTGGTACAACCAACTCGTGCTGAAAGCCGACCTGGCCGATTACGCCCCCGTGCGCGGCTGCATGGTGGTCAAACCCTACGGCTGGGCGCTGTGGGAGAACTGCATGGCGGCGCTCGACAAACGCTTCAAGGAAACAGGCCACGTCAACGCGGCCTTCCCCACCCTGATCCCCATGTCGTTCTTCGAGAAGGAAAAGGAACACGTCGAAGGCTTCTCGCCCGAGTTGGCGGTAGTCACTCACGGCGGCGGCGAAAAGTTGGAAGAACCCCTGGTGGTGCGCCCCACCTCCGAGACCATCATCGGCTACATGTATTCCAAGTGGATCAAGTCCTGGCGCGACCTGCCCGTACTAATCAACCAGTGGGGCTCCGTGCTGCGCTGGGAACTGCGCACCAAACTCTTCCTGCGCACCGCTGAGTTCTACTGGCAGGAAGGCCATACCGCCCACGCCACCAAGGAAGAAGCCGTCGAGGAGATGTATCGCATCCTCGATGTCTATACCGACTTCGCCGTCAACGAAGCCGCCCTGCCCGTCATCAAGGGCACCAAGAGCGAGACCGAGCGTTTCGCGGGCGCGCAGATCACCACCTCCATCGAAGGCATGATGCAGGACAAGCGCGCGCTGCAATCGGCCACCTCGCACTACTTCGGGCAGAACTTCGCCAAGGCCTTCGAGATCCAGTTCGTGGACCAGAACAACACCCTGCAATTTGCCGAGACGACCTCCTGGGGTCTCTCCACCCGCATGATCGGCGCCATCATCATGACCCACGGCGACGACCAGGGCCTGGTCCTGCCCCCCCGCCTGGCCCCCATCCAGGCAGTCATCGTGCCCATCTTCAAGACCGACGAAGAGAAAAACAAGGTCATGGCCGTGGCGGACCGCGTCTTCATGGAACTCAAGGCCGCGGGCATCCGCATCAAGATGGATGACCGCGAGAACGTCAGCAGCGGCTTCAAGTTCAACGATTGGGAGATGCGCGGGGTGCCCGTCCGCATCGAGATTGGGCCCAAGGACGTGGAGAAGAACTCCGTGGCCCTGGCCCGCCGCGATAAGCCTGGCCGCGAAGGCAAATCCTTCGTGCCCCAGGCTGGCCTGATCGAAACCGTCAACCAACTGCTGGTCGACATCCAGGCCTCGCTGCTCAAGCGCGCCACCGAATACCGCGACGCCAACATCCACGACCCCAAGGATTACGAGGAACTCAAGCAGGTCGTGCAGAACGGCTGGGCGCTCTCGTACTGGTGCGAGTCAAAGGCCTGCGAGGCCAGGGTCAAGGAAGACACCAAGGCCACCACGCGCAACATCCCCTTCGAACAGCCCGAGCACGGCGGCACCTGCATCGTGTGCGGCCAGCCCTCGAAGCGCAAAGTCTACTTCGCCAAGGCGTATTAATTTCATATAGGGGCGGGATAACCCCGCCCCTATCCTGTGCCATGCCCGCCATTGACCTCGCCCGCCTGCGCAAACAAGCCAGCCGTCTGGCCGACTTCTTCTTCGTGCCCGACGAATTCCTCAAGCACCTGCACGAGATGCTGGACTTCTACGTCAACCGCACCCTGCGCACGGTCGAGGACATCGCGCCTGGCTCCAACCTGCCCACCTATCGCACGCCGCCTGTCGTCCTCAGGCAGATCGAAATGGAGCTGGGGCCGCTCGCCAGCCAGAACCCGTCCGACGCGCTCAACCTGGCGGACCTGCTCTGGGACGAGGGCCATCTCGAAACGCTGACGCTGGCCGCCTTCCTGCTCGGGCGCATCCCGCCGCAGGAGGGACGCCTGCTGGCCCGCCTGACCGCCTGGACCTCGCAGGTGCGCGACCCCAACGTGCGTTCGGCCCTGCTGACAACCAGCCTGACCCGCCTGCGCAGGGAAACGCCCGCCCAATTCCTCGAATTGATCCGCGAGTGGCTGCACCCCGCCCGCTCGCGCACCTGGGCCAGCGGCTTCCAGGCGCTCATCCCGATGGTCTCGGACCCCGAGTTCGAGAACCTGCCGCCCGTGCTGGACGTGGTCGAGCCTATTGTCGAAGCCGCGCCTGCCTCCATCCAGCCAGACCTGGAGGAATTCCTGCTGGCGCTGCACAAGACCTCGCCCGCCGAGACCAGTTTCTTCCTGCAACAGATCCTGGCCAACCCCGAAAACGAATCGGCGCGCGTCACCCTGCGCCGCATCTTGCCCGCCTTCCCCGCGGACTTGCAAGCCGACCTGCGCGACCTGTTGCGCCGAAAACCCGTCCCCGACAAAGGAGAATGAGATGCTGACCGTCGTCAATTTGATCCTCGGCGCGGGCCTGCTGCTCTCGGGCCGCAAACTCTTCTGGCTGTTCGTGGCCGCCGTGGGATTCGTGGTGGGCGCGCAGCTGACCGCCAGCACCTGGGGCGGCTCTGAGTGGACCTCGCTGGCCGCGGGCCTGGTGATCGGCGTCTTGTTTGCCGCGCTGGCGCTCTTCTTCAAGTCGCTGGCCATCGGCGTGGCGGGCTTCCTCGGCGGCGGGACGCTGCTGCTCAACCTGGCGGGCGGCGCTGGGCTCGATTCGGGCGTCATGACCTGGGTCATCTTCATCGTCGGCGGCGTGCTGGGCGTCCTCCTGCTGACGCAGTTATTCGATTGGGCGCTAATCTTCCTTTCGAGCATCGGCGGCAGCCTGCTCATCACCCGCTCGCTCGGGCTTGACTCTGTGCCAGGCGGGCTGGGACTCTTCGTACTGACTGTCGTGGGAGTCGCCATCCAGGCCAGGGTTCTCCAGGAGGAAAAGAAACATGCTTAAGCACGCAAAGATTGTCTACCTGCACGGCCTCGAGAGCACCAGCCAGAGCGGAAAGGCGCGCCAGTTCGCGCAGCGTTTCCCTGGCATGCTCACACCCGATTTCACGGGTTCCTTCGATGAGCGCATGGCCCAGTTGACTCCCATCCTGGGCGATGAAAGCGGCTGGACGCTCATCGGCTCGTCCTTCGGCGGGCTGATGGGCGCGGTCTTCACCCTGGAAAACGAATCGCAGGTGCGGAAGTTGGTCCTGCTGGCTCCCGCCCTGATGCTGCCGCCCTTCGCCACCCTCGCGGACCGTCGGACGGTCGCCGTCCCGACGGTCATCGTCCACGGGACGGAGGATGACGTGGTACCGCTGGCCCCCGTCCGCGCATTGGCGGAAAAAGTCTTCACGAACCTGACCTATCACGTGGTCCACGACGGTCACCGCCTGGCCAAAGCGTATGAAGAGTTAAACTGGGAAGCCATCCTGGCATGAAGCAGCAGGTCTTCTGGCACACCACGGCGCGGATGCCCACCGATGCGGACCTGACTCCGCTGCCCGCTCAGGTGGACGTGGCCATCATCGGCGGCGGGTTCACGGGCCTGAGCGCCGCGCGAACCCTGGCGCAGAACGGCGCCAAAGTAGCTGTACTGGAAGCCGAGACCATCGGCTGGGGTGCATCCTCGCGCAATGGCGGCATGGTGCTGACGGGTCTCAAACTGCCGATGCAGACCGTCATTCAGCGTTATGGGCGGGAATTGGCGAAGCGCTTGTTTCAAGCCTCTCTAGACTCCATCGACACGGTCGAGCAGATCGTCAAAGAGGAAGCCATCGAGTGCGGCTTCGCCCGCACGGGTCACCTGCTGACCGCCAACAAGCCCAGCCACTTCGACGCACTCCAGGCCGAGGTCGAGTTCATGGACAAGGAGTTCGGGCACAAGGTCCATCTCATCTCGAAGCAAAATCAGCGCATGGAGATCGGCTCGGACCTGTATCACGGGGCGCTGGTGGACGAGGTCAGCGCGGGGGTCAACCCTGCGCAGTTCGTCGTCGGGTTGGCGGGGGCGGCGGAGCGGGCTGGGGCGTCGCTGTATGCGCGGGCGCAGGTCACCAGGCTGGAGCGGGGAACGAACGGCTTCACCGTCGAAACGGGACGCGGCAGATTGTCCGCAAAATCCGTTTTGGCGGCCACGTCGGGCTACACGGGCAGGGTCACGCAGAATCTCCAGCGTCGCATCATCCCCATCGGGTCGTTCATCATCGCCACCGAGCGGCTTTCAGATGAAGTGGCACGCGAGGTCAGCCCAAAGAATCGAATGATCTTCGACTACAAGCATTACCTGAATTATTTCCGTCTGTGGGATAACCGCCTGGTCTTCGGCGGACGGGCGGCCTTCTTCCCCGAGAACGAAAACACCATCCGCGAGAGCGCCGAAATCCTGCGCCGTGAGATGGTGACCGTATATCCGCAACTGCGCGACGTGCATGTGGATTATGCCTGGGGCGGCACGCTGGATTTCGCCTTCGACCAGATGACCCACGTCGGCGAGCTGGACGGGGTGACGTATTCGCTTGGCTACGCGGGCCACGGCGTGGCGATGGGTACGCACCTCGGCAAGACCGTGGCCGAAGCCATGCTCAAAGGGACGGTGAAAGAGCATCCCTTCGCGGCGTTCGACTTCCCCCGCGCGCCGCTGGGGTTGTACGACGGCCGCCCGTGGTTCCTGCCACTGGCAGGCTTGTGGCACAGGATTTTGGATTGGGCGGAATAGAAAATTTGGCTCTTCCATAATCACGAGCAAGAACAAGGCATCATCCACAGATTGGGCGGAATTCTTCCTTCAAGATCGGTGAAATCTGCGAAATCTGTGGACAGGGTTCTTCGCAATGACACATCAAAGCAACGCGCATCGAAAAATGGTGTTCCAAATTTGGAGTTTTCCTGTAAAATAAGTCAACCCTTCGCCAAAGGATGACAGATGGATATCAACACGTTCTACGCCGTGACGTCCGCCACGTGTTTTACGCTGGTGGGATTATGGTGGTCGGTGGTCAAGGACAAAACCGAGTGGTTGAAAGACGAAGCGACGCGACGCCTCGCGGGCGGCGTATACGCTTCGTTTTTGATTCCCGCGCTGATGAGTCTGGGGGCCCAGGTCGGCGGGGATAACCGCCTGGTCTGGCAATTCGTGTTCATCGTCGCTGCCCTGGTAGGAATCGTCACCACGACCCAGTTGATCCTCAAAACGACCAAAGCCAACCCGAGGGGATCTTTCAGTCGCAACCGCTGGGTCATCCCGATCTTGTACGCCTTCGTCTTGTGGTTTGCGCTCTTCCCCGCGACGGCGTCCCTGTTGGGGCTGCAGCCGCTCCAAGTGGAAGGCATTCTGTTGTGCATCCTGATCCTGATCGCCCACATCCTGACCTGGGAGTTCATGACCTCCCAGGCGCAAAAATAATCCCAGAGGAGAGAGAGTATGGAAGGTGAAGTCTATTATCCGTCCGAAGAAGTCGTAGCGCAGGCGCGCCTCAAGGACTGGGACGCCCTGGCCGAAAAGGCTCACAAGGACCTGCGGGGCTTCTGGGCCGACGAGGCCAGCGAACTGGAGTGGTTCCAGAAATGGGACCAGGTGCTGGACGACTCGAACAAGCCTTTCTTCAAATGGTTCGTGGGCGCCAAGACCAACATCGTCCACAACGCCATCGACCGCCACCTCAAGACCCACCGCAAGAACCAATTGGCGCTGATCTGGGAAAGCGAAGACGGCAAGCTGGAACGCACGTTTTCGTACTATGCCATGAACCGCGAGGTCTCGCGCATGGCCAACATCATCAAGTCGATGGGCGTCACCAAAGGCGACCGCGTCACCATCTACATGGGACGCGTGCCCGAGATCGTCTTCGCCATGCTGGCCTGCGCCAAGGTCGGCGCGATCCATTCGGTGGTGTTCGGCGGCTTCTCGGTCGACTCGCTGCAGGGCCGCATCGACGACAGCCAGTCGAAGCTGGTCATCACCTGCGACGGCTCCTACCAGAACGGCAAGATCGTCGAGCTCAAGAATATGGTCGACGAGGCCGTCAAGCGCTGCCCGAGCGTGGAGAACATCATCGTGGTCAAGCGCACGGGGCAGCCCGTCAACATGGAGGCGGGCCGCGACCACTGGTATCACGACATGTGCGCGCTGCCCATCGCCAACGGCAAATGCCCGACCGAGGTCATGGACGCCGAAGACCCGCTTTTCATCCTCTACACCTCTGGCTCGACGGGCAAGCCCAAGGCCATCCTGCACACCCACGGCGGCTACATGGTGGGCACTTATTCCACGCTGAAATACGTCTTCGATGTCCGCGACGACGACCGCTGGTGGTGCACCGCCGACCCAGGCTGGATCACGGGCCACTCGTACCTGGTCTACGGCCCGATGATCGCGGGCGCCACCTCGATGCTCTTCGAAGGCGGACCCACCTTCCCGTATCCCAACCGCTGGTGGCAGGTCATCGAGCGCTACGGCATCACCATCTTCTACACCGCGCCCACGGCCATCCGCGGGCTGATGCGCTTCGGCGAGGCCTGGCCCAACAAGCACGACCTGTCGTCCCTGCGCCTGCTCGGCTCGGTCGGCGAACCGATCAACCCCGAGGCCTGGAAGTGGTATTACCGCGTGATCGGCAAGGAAAAATGCCCGATCATGGACACCTGGTGGCAGACCGAGACGGGCGCCTTCATGATCACCCCCACCCCCGTCGTGCCGCTCAAGCCTGGCTCGGGCACCCGTCCCTTCTTTGGGCAGGAAGCCGAGATCGTGGACGAGCAGGGCAACCCCGTCCCCGACGACACCGAAGGCTACCTGACCCTCAAGCACCCGTGGCCCTCGATGCTGCGCACCATCTACGGCGACGACGAGCGCTACGTGAGCCAGTACTGGTCCCGTTTCCCGGGCCGCTACACGGCTGGAGACTCCGCCAAGCGCGACCAGGACGGCTACTTCTGGATCATCGGCCGCGTGGATGACGTCATCAAGGTCTCGGGCCACCGCCTGGGCACCGCGGAGGTCGAGTCGGCGCTGGTCAGCCACCCCGCCGTGGCGGAAGCCGCCGCCATCGGCCTGCATCACGACGTCAAGGGACAGGGCATCCACACCTTCGTGCTGCTGCGCCAGGGATTCGCCCCCTCGCCCGAACTGGCCGAGGAACTGCGCCAGCACGTGGCCACCCACATGGGACCCATCGCCCGCCCCGAAGACGTCAAGTTCGTGGACAAACTGCCCAAGACCCGCTCGGGTAAGATCATGCGCCGCGTGCTCAAGGCCCGCGCGCAGGGCCTGCCTGAAGGAGATGTCAGCACGCTGGAAGAATAGGGAAAGAAAGAAGAAAGAGAAAACTAGCCACCAGACAGTTTAGAAACAAAAGGGGTTGATCGGCGAGCAAAATCGAGT
>CALLJA010000029.1 GCA_938008865.1 uncultured Anaerolineales bacterium | reverse complement strand
TCCCTGTTGCTCGGATTCGGCCTGGCGGCCGTGATGAGTGAGGCCGCCTTCCAATTGTTCAAACGTGAAAACCGCGAACCCACCCGTATCGAGTTAGTTATCCCTGCGGGGACGGCAGAGCGTGTAGCCCAGGGCGAAGCGCCGCCTGGCCTGCCCCAGGATATGACCTTTGTGGTGGGCGACACGCTGGCCGTCGTCAACCAGGACAGCGCCAATCACCAACTCGGTCCGCTGTGGGTGCCCGCGGGCGCGACCGCCAGCATGAACCTGTCGAACGAGGAAAGTTATGCGCTGGAATGTTCCTTCCAGCCGAGCAAATATTTCGGCCTGGACGTCCGCGAGCCCGTGACGTGGGGGACGCGCCTCTCGGGCATCTTCTTCGCGGGCTTTCCACTGGCGGGCATCTTCTCGGTCTACAGCATCCTGCTGGGGGGCGATAAGAAGAAAAAGGAATCGGCGGCATGAGGGTCTTACGCGCCATGTTCTCCCGCAAGTGGATCCTGACGACCCTGTTCGTGTTCGCGGGCACGGCCCTGTGCGTGCGGTTGGGCATCTGGCAGTTGGACCGCCTGCACCAGCGGCGGGCGGATAACGCCCATTACGAGATGGCCCGCGCCCTGCCGCCCCTGGAATTGACGGGCGCGGTGAGCGAAGACCTGACCGCCCAGGAATACCGCGACGTGACCGCGCGCGGCACCTACGACTTCGAGCATCAGGTGGCGCTGCGCAACCAGGGATTGGACGGCGTGTTGGGATACCACCTGCTGACGCCGCTGATCCTTTCGGACGGTTCGGCCATCCTGGTCGAGCGTGGCTTCATCCCCGCGGAGGGCAACGCCGCGCCCGCCGACTGGCGCAAATACGACGAGCCAGGCGAGGTGGCCGTCAGCGGAATCTTGCACCTGGGGCAAACGGAACCAGGCTTCTGGGCGGCCTCCGACCCGCCGCCCGTCGGGGGGCAGACGCTCGATTTCTGGGTGATCGTCAACATCCCGCGCATCCAGCTCCAGGTCCCGTATCGTCTGCTGCCCGTCTTCCTCCAGCCGAACATGGACCCCGCCGACACGACCCCGCCCATCGCGTATCAAGTTCAGTATGAAGTGACCGAAGGGCCGCACCTGGGGTATGCGGGCCAGTGGTTCACCTTCGCCGCGCTGTTGTTCTTCGGATATCCGCTCTTCTATCTGCCGAGGCAGGACTTGCCATGAAATATTCCTTACGTTCCTCTTTTGCCCGCCAAACCCTGGTCCTCTTTGTTCTTGTCCTGTTGCTGACCCTCCTGGGGCGCGCCGTGACCCTGACGGGCGCGGCCGCCTATTGCCAGGGCTGGCCCGTCTGCATGCCCACGCATCCCGTGGGGTGGCTGCAACTGGTGCATCGCCTGGCAGTGGCGCTGGCTTCGATCCAGATGGTTTTGGTGATGCGCAAGGCCTGGCGTGAACAGCGCGATAACACGCTGCTGCTGCCGTTGACCACGGTGCTGGGCGTGCTGTTCTTTGGGCAGGCGCTGATCGGCTCGCTGGAAGTGACGCAGGGCCTGGCGCGACATCTGGCCGTGCTACACGGGCTGACGGCGGTCTCGCTGTGGTTCGCGCTGCTGGGCCTGGCCCTGGTGGCGGGCATTCAAGCCGTGGACCCCGCCTCTGTCCCCGTTTTGGATGCGCGTCAGCGCCTGAAGGATTTCTTCGCGCTCTCCAAGCCGCTGATCGTGGCGCTGCTGCTGGTGACCACCTTCGCGGGGCTGGTGGCGGGCGGCAAGCAATGGCCGTCCTTCCCGCTGGCGTTCTGGACCCTGTTGGGCGGCGCATTGGCGGCGGGCGGTTCCTCGGCGCTGAATCAGTACATCGACCGCGAACTGGACAAGAACATGCAGCGCACGGCCAAACGTCCGCTGGCCTCCGAGCGGCTGACGGCCGCCGAGGGCCTGGCCTTTGGCCTGGCCCTGTGCCTGTCGAGCTATTACATCCTGGCGGGGTTCGTCAACCTGCTGGCGGCGCTGCTTTCGCTGGCGGGCATCTTCTATTACGTGTTCTTCTACAGCGTATGGTTGAAGAAGGCCACCGTGCAGAACATTGTGATCGGGGGCGGGGCAGGGGCCATCCCGCCGATGGTGGGTTGGGCGGCTGCCACGGGGCGGCTGGACCTGGCCGCGCTGATCCTGTTTGGAATTGTCTTCATGTGGACCCCGCCGCATTTCTGGGCGCTGGCCATCGTGCGCCAGAAGGATTACGCGCGGGCGGGCGTGCCGATGCTGCCCGTGGTGCGCGGCGAAGAGGAGACCCGCCGCCAGATCCTGATCTACACTTTCGTGCTGGTGGCCGTGACCCTGCTGCTGCCGCTCTTCAACCTGACGGGCACGATCTACCTGGTCTCCGCACTCGTGTTGGGACTCTCGCTGCTCTACACCGCCTGGCGCGTATGGAAGGTGCCTGGCAACAAGGCGGCCTGGACGATGTACCGCTGGTCGAGCATGTACCTGGCGTTCATCTTCCTGGCGTTGATGCTGGATGCTGTGTTGTAGACTTTGGAGATTGCGGTCTTGCCCAACGCGGCTGTTTCTTAGATCGTTTTATCGAACAGGTCGCGGTTTCGCGTTTGGCAGATTCATTGATTCATCTTTCCCACTTTATACGCAAAGTAGTACGGATTATTTTTTAACTCGTTGGCTTCGCGAATCACCCCAACCGCACTATCGGCAGTCGAGAACAGGCTAACCGAACCAGCGATTTTCATAATTTCCGATGAAATTTCGGGCGGCAACAAATATGAAAACCCCGCCAAGGTAAACCCGAAAACAGCACTGGTTGCCAGCCAGGTCCGCTTTTTTGAAAGCTGCTGAAACTTTAGATTCAATTCCCGCGTTTTTTCGTCGACCTTGGCCATTAATTCCAGCAGTTTATCTTCTGGAGAAATCTGGCGATTCCGAATATTCAAATCGTTGAGAGCGTTGTGATATTCCGAAAAAATTTCTTCATCCTGCGAAAGTGCCATTAAATCGGATAGCGAGATATTCTCCACACTGGGAAGAAATATCTTGAAATTGAGATTTTTTGTGCGGTCACCATCCATTTGAAATTTCTCTGACACGGCAGCGCAGCCATAATCACTCGCGTTGAATTCGTCCAAGGTGTCCACTCCCTGGGAACTTATTTGCTCATAGCGGTAGGGGATCACATAGCATAACCCTCTTCGAATCACTTCGTGATATTCGCCAATCCACTCGATATATTCGTTTGGAATATCAACCCCATAAAAATCATCCGTGACTGTTCCGCTCCCGTGAATAACGAGCGAAGACGAGTATAGAACCGATTTTTTGACTATTTCGCTGCTTGGATAAGCAATCGAAAGAGGCAGGGTATCCATACTGACAGCGGCGCCTGTAAATATTTCGCGCCATTCTTTCAGCGCGGCAAGAATCGCAAGGCTGCCCCTCCATTCGTGCTTCGCAGCACTGAACTTATTTGCAAAATCGTTATCGACCTTATACCCAAGATTTTCCTCCAGGGAATTTAATACCGAGGCATGGGATTTCATTGTTCATCTCCAAAATTCTCATAAACCGCCCACGGCCGACGTCAATGACAGGCGGACGGGGGAGGGTGAAACCGTTTCAACCGCTCGTAAATTTCATGAGAATCACCCAAATTAGAAAAGAAAAAAGAAACGCCAGGCCGAACGGCAGAAGCCATAACTTTACTGCTTTTTGACTGTTGTTCACGAAATACGCCAAACCCGCCCCCAGGAAAAACCAGAGCAGGAAGGCGACGAGAGCGGAAGAAAGGGTTCCCGAATTAAACCCCAGGAGTCCCGAATAGAAATACGGCCATGCGAAGGGGATATACGAATCTTTGGAATGCGCCAGCCATGTAACCAGCAGGCTGATACCAGCCAACCCGCCCGATAATGATCCACCGATCAGGGCGCGTTTCAATTTTTCCAATCTGCTCGGAGCATGTATTTCTGTCAATGTTAAGACTGCCTTTATCCAGCTCAATAATCAAAGTTTGCCAGCCTTCATGGCGCATGGTCTAAAACAAAGGGGGGTGCTTTCATGGCGGGTCGCACTTCCGCAACCAAACTCAATGGACTTGATTTGACCAACATGATAACGCCTGGTTTCACCGTTAGAAGTACCGTAGAAATACTCGAGAACATTATTCTCGAATGTCAGGATGGTTTTTTCATGGGATTGAGTGAAAAGTTGAACTTCAATCATTGATCTCTCCTTAAGAACATCGCATGGCGGGGAGGGTGCTCTTCCCGACGATGCACTCTCTCCTATTCTTGGGGTTGTTTCGCCACAAAGACCGTGGCTTGCAATGATAGATTTCTAATTATTTTCAGCTGACCACTTAGCGATCAAGGTGAATGGATAAGGAACACCAACTTTTTCATAAATCTGCTGACCTAATCGCCATGATCCGTCCAAGGATAGATGTTGATTGTCATAATATAGCGGATATCCATTTTCATCATAAACGGAGCAATAGCCGTTTGGACATAGAAATTCGTTAAAATCGTAATATTCTACGTTTGGATGTTGACTTGCAAATTTTCGTAGTTTTTCGTTAGTGTCAAAAATTGCCATATTATGTGGATTAAGTGGTTTATTGGGATATTCGCATATCATCCCTGGGAAGCTAATCGCTTTTTCCTGGCAGAGACGATCATAATCTTGATATTCAGGAGCCTTCCCTAACAAGATAATAAGTTTCCCATCATCAGCCAGTGATTGGACTGTTTCAAAAACGGCGTCCATGAATTCATCTTGATTAAAATAGCCAGCCCAAGATGCTGAAATTATGACAACTTGATATTCGTTTAGAGCTTCAAACATAACCTTTTGGGAATTGTTACACTCTTGAATGCGTGCTGGTGGAATAAAAGGGGCCGCATCAGCATTTATCGGGGGACATGCTCCAATTTCCATATTTCGAAATTGAAAACCTGCTTCGTTGGCAAAAGTGCCTAATATGCCAATATAATGCGCCGCATTTGAGTCTCCCCAGAGAATTACTTTTGGAGAAATATTTTTGTTATTTCCTATAACACAGTTAGGGTCATTAGTTTCGATTTCAGCAGCGAGCCAATATTGGCAGACATAATCATAATCATAAGCTGGACGTGTTTGATCGTGCATTGTGGTTCGTGTTGTTCTGTACTCCTCCGAGAACCATCTTAACCCGTACCCTCTTAAGCTGATGGATGCTACTGAACCAAGTATAACAACAACCGATGGCACCAAAAAGTAATAGATAACTACTTCTTTTATTGTTTTTTTCGAATTTCGGGCGGGGGTTTCTATATATGCATAACTTAACCATGCGATGAACAATGTTATGAAGAAAATAATGGTTCCAGAGAGAAAGGTCATTTTAAAGTTTCCATAACGGTAAAATGCTAATATTGGCCAATGCCAAAGATAAGCCGAATAGGAAATTAAACCGACCCAGGACAGGAGCTTTAGCTTCAGTAAACGGTTGGGTGCTGCGTTTCCATAATGTCCTGAAAGTATCAAGGCGGCAGTCCCAAGCGTAGGCAGTAAAGCCCGTACTCCAGGGAAAACATTATTTTCGGATAACAGGAATAATGAACCTGTTATCATAAGAAGACCCAATAAAGAAACTATAGAAACAACTACCTTAGGGATTTCCAACTTTTCTTTTTTTATTATGAATTGTGCAAGTATTCCCCCAAGTAAAAGCTCTCCAGCACGTGTGGGCAACATGTAGTAGACGAATGACGGAGCGTGTGAAAAAAGAAAGTCGCCAAGGGCATACGAGAGAATGCCTATTAATCCGAAAACAGCAAAAAAATGTGTTTTGTGTCTAGAGCGAAGAAAAAGTAATAAGGCGAAAGGCCAAATGATGTAAAACTGTTCCTCTATTCCCAAAGACCATAAGTGCAATAATGGAAGTTGGTTGCTCGCTGTTGCAAAATAACTTGTGTCTTGAAATAACCAAAAATATACATTCGCCATTGAAAAGGCAGACCACAATCCCGACTTCGCTGCTGCTAGGGCATCCTCTGGGAGTAAGATCAATTGGCTTAGTCCAATCGTGACCACTAATACAACGGTTAATGGAGGAAAAATTCGCTTTATTCTTCGTCTGTAAAATTCAGCAATGGAAAACTTATTAGTATTAATGTCTCGAATGATAATTAGAGAAATTAGATAGCCAGAGATAACAAAAAAAACATCTACTCCAATAAATCCACCAGGGAGCAAATCTTTGTTTATGTGAAACAAGATAACAGCTAAGACTGCTACTGCGCGCAGCCCATCAATGTCTGCTCTGTATGTACTGTGATACTGATTTGTTGTTTGATGCATCATATGGCTTTCTTAGTCTCCTAAATTGATTAGATTCTGTCCTTTATGTTCTTTGCTGAAGCATGATCACAGAAAAATGCTTGCCGCAGGTGCTGCACGCCGCTGAGGGCGGCAATCCCGCACTGCCTGCCCTGGGCTT
>CALLJA010000028.1 GCA_938008865.1 uncultured Anaerolineales bacterium | reverse complement strand
AGGAACAGGACGACGCCATCGCCTGGCTGGAGAGCCTGGCCTCGAAGCATGGCGCGAAACCCGAAGAACTGGTCACCGACCCGAATGCGCGCAGCGAAACCCCGCCCGAGTGGGTCACACAGGCCCGCGAGTTGGGCGCTTCGCAATTAGATGAGCCGCAATTCGTGTCCGTTCCGACGCCTGAATCCCAACCTGCCGTGGAGTCCACGGACCTGCCTGATTGGCTGATGTCTGAACCCGCTCCCATTGCCCCGTCTGCACCCGCGGCCCCCGCCGCGTCGCTGGAAACGCTTGGCACTTCGGCCCAGGAACAGGATGACGCCATCGCCTGGCTGGAAAGCCTGGCCTCGAAGCATGGCGCGAAACCCGAAGAACTGGTCACCGACCCGAACGCGCGAAGCGAAACCCCACCCGAATGGGTCACGCAGGCCCGCGAGTTGGGCGAAGCGAAACCTGAAGTCTCCGCCGCGTCGCTGGAAACGCTTGGCACTTCGGCCCAGGAACAGGATGACGCCATCGCCTGGCTGGAAAGCCTGGCCTCGAAGCATGGCGCGAAACCCGAAGAACTGGTCACCGACCCGAACGCGCGCAGCGAAACCCCGCCCGAGTGGGTCACACAGGCCCGCGAGTTGGGCGAAGCCAGACCCGAGACGCCCGCCAGCGCCGACGAGACAGGTATGTGGTTGCGCGACCTGGGCGAGCCGCAGGCCGCGGGCGAGGAATATAAATCCGCCAGCATGGACGTGTCCGACTGGTTGAGCGAGTTAGACGCCGCCGAGGCGCAGCCCTCCGTGCCCAGCCCTGCTCCCGTGGTTGAAACGCCCGCTCCTGCTGTCGAAGAGATCGGACTGCCTGACTGGTTGAACGAGTTGGACGCTGCCGAGGCGCAGCCTATTGCAAGCGGCCTTGCCGCCGATACGACACCCGCCGTCGAAGAGGCCAACCTACCCGAATGGCTGGTCGGCCTGGAGAAATCGGAGCCTGCTCCCGCCGCGCGCGTCGATACCGACGAATTACCCGCCTGGCTGAAGGGCGAGCCCGAACCGCCTGCTCAGCCCGAGCCTGCTGCCGCCTCCGACTGGCGGCCTGAGGAACCCGAATCCACGCCTGGGATCGTGTACAGCCCTGCGCCCGAGCCCGTGGTCGAGAAGGCCCCCGAGATCATCTTCAGCCCGCCGCTCGCGCCTGAACCTGTAGCCGAGGTTAAGGCTGAAACGCCTGAACCGGTCCGCTATGAGCCTGAGCCCGAACTTGAGATCAAGCCAATCGATTTCAGGCCTGCGCCACCCACACCTGCGCCCGCGCGGATGACGCCCGAACCGAAGAAGAAACCTGTGCGCGTGGAGAAGACCAAGCCCGCGCCCGAACCATCGCGGCAGGCCCCTGTACGCCGCATGACGGGCATGTTGACCCCGCCCGTCGACCCCGCCCTGTCTGCCGCCCAGGCTGAGATGAATCGCGGCGATATCCCAGCCGCCCTCGAGCATTACGGTCGCCTGATCAAGCGCGGCAAGTGGTTGGAGGAGATCATCCGTGACCTGCGCGATGCCCTCTATCGCTACCCTGTGGAGGTCACCATCTGGCAGACCCTGGGTGATGCCTTCATGCGCGAAAACCGCCTGCAGGAGGCGCTCGACGCCTACACCAAGGCGGAAGAATTGCTACGGTAAACCCGTAGGGCGACCCAACCAGTCGCCCTACGATTTTGAATCTCTGGAGGATTTTGTGGAACGAACGTTTGTTATGGTAAAACCTGATGGTGTCCAGCGCGGCCTGATCGGTGAAGTGATTGCCCGCCTGGAACGCCGCGGCCTGCGCCTGGTGGCCGCCAAGTTCATCCAGGTCAGCAAGGAACTGGCCGAGACGCACTATGCCATTCACAAGGGCAAGGGCTTCTACGACGGCCTGATCGCGTACATCACGTCTGCGCCTGTAATGGCGATGGTCTGGGAAGGCCCCAACGCGGTGGCCGCCGTACGCCAGACGATGGGCGCCACGCGTCCCACCGAGGCTGCGCCTGGCACCCTGCGCCACGATTTCGCCCTGGAAGTGGGCCGCAACCTGACCCATGCCTCCGACTCGGCTGAGAACGGCGCGGGCGAGGTGGCCTTGTGGTTCAAGCCCGAAGAACTTGTGGATTGGTCTCGCGAGAACGACAAGTGGATCTTTGAGAAATAACCTGCGTCAAAGCAACTCGGGCGGCCATGGCCGCCCGAGTTTTGTTTTGCACGTAACCTCCTTTCTTCAGAGCGTCTGTTAGGGATAAGCCTCGACCGTGGGGGTGAGTGTACTGGTGGATTCTTCTGTCGCGGTGGGGGTGGACGTGTATGCCGTGGTGACAGTGATCAGCACGTACACCGACGCGCCGAAGTCCGCGCCGCTGGCGTTGAACATGCGCCAGTAGCCAACGTAATCGCCCGTCGTGCTGGGGGCGACCATGTCCACGGAAATGTACACAGTCTCGTTGGGTGCCACGGATTCGGTCAGGGATGTGGCTGAACCGTCCAGATCGTTGCCGCTGTAGAAGTCGATGCCATAGTCGGTGGTCCAGGTGCAGGTACCTGTGTTGCGGATGGACCAGGTCTTGGTAAAGGATTCGCCCGCCGCAACGATGGTCCCGTCTGGGATGGTCACGTCGCTGACGTAGGCGGCGTCATCGCAGCCAGAGGCTGTGGACGACCCCGAGGAGTAGGCAACAGGCGCGAGGGTGGCTGCGGCGGTGTTCGGAACGAAATTCAGCGTGGGCGAGGGGATGACCGTTGCTGTGATTTGAGCCGTGGCGGAGGGGAGGATGGACGGGTCGCTGGTCAAAGTCAGTGCGGCGGCGGTGTAGACCGCTCCGACCGATTCGGCAGGATCGGGGGTGCTGGCGGAGGCTGCCCCGCAGGCCGAAAGAAGCAGGCTTCCGACGAAGGCCAGGGTGATGGAGGAAGAAAGTGTTTTGTGTCTCATGCTGCAATCCAGTCTGTGATTAATGCAAGGTGGATTGTAGCGGTCCTGTGTAATCAGCCTGTTGAAGGATTGTGTTGTTTTTGTGGAAGAAAAAACACCCTGCAGAGGTGTTCTCCGCAGGGCGTTTCATGTCGATGGATGCTTATTGCAGGCGCAGCAGGACTTTCCCCTCCGCCCATAATTCCTCCAGCGAGTAGTAATCGCGCTGGTCGGGGGAGAAGAGATGCACGACCACGTCGCCGAAGTCGACGATCTGCCATCCGTCGCGGGCCAGACCCTCCTTTTTACCCTTGCGCTTGTGCTTCTTGCGGATGTCCTCCAGAACTGCGTCGGACAGCGCGTCCAACATGCGGTCGCTTGTGCCAGTGCAGATCACGAAATAATCGGTAAAGGCTACCACGTCCTTGAGTTCCAGGAGTACGATGTCTTCCCCTTTCTTGTCTTCCAGAGCATTGACGATCTCACGAGCCAGGTCTAACGTGTTCAGATTTCACCTCATGGGTTAAGTGGTTTCAATGGCGCAGAAAATAGGCGGGTGTAGACCGAGCCTGTCGGTTTCAGGTCGCTTTTGATTAGGTGAACGGCGCTTACGTCCGCTTTGCCGAGCGGGCCGACGGAAGCGGCCTCCAAGGCGGCCTGGATGCGCTGCAGGTCGGTCGGGGCGGCTGTCTGTTTGACGCGGCCAATGGTCAGGTGCGGGGAGAACGGGCGGTCTTCGGGCGGATAGCCCAGGCGCGCGGCGGCGGAATCCAGGCTGCGTTGTAGCGCGGATAGCGTCTCAGGCGCGCGGATGCCGATCCATAGTACGCGCGCGCGCCTAGCGCTGGGAAAGGCTCCCAGGCCGCCGACCTGCATGGAGAAGCCAGGATATTGACTTGCCTCGCGGGATAGCATTTGCGTCACGAATTGCAGGCTGGTCGAGGAAACGTCCCCAAGGAATTTTAGGGTCAGGTGCAGGTTTTCCGCGGGCACCCAACGCACCAAGGAAGAACTGGCGGCTTTGCGCAGGCCAGCCGTCTGTTGTTGGATCGATTCCTGGATCGAAGCGGGGATCTCCAGCGCAATGAATGCGCGCAGAAGCGTCATATCGGGCGGGAATGATCCGCTTGCAAGACCCTGTCCACCGCTTGTTTGAGATCGAGGAACCCGACGGGCTTGGTGAGGTACAGGGACGCGCCCGCATCCATGCCGACCTTGACGTCGGTGGGCATGCCCTTGGCTGAAACGACGATCACGGGGATCTGGGCCAGGTCGGGCTGACGACGCATGTAGCGCAACACTTCCAGACCTGAAATGTCTGGCATCATCACGTCGAGGATGACCACATCGGGCCTTTCGTTTGAGATGGCAGGGATGGCGGGACCGCTGCTGTAATACTTCAGAACGCGAAAGCCGCTGACGCGCATCATTTCCGCGAACATCTCGGCGGCTTCGGCTTCGTCTTCGACGATCATCACGGTCTTCTGAATCATGCGACAAAAATAGCATAAGACAGGCGAAATTGCAAGGGCGCGAATGTAAGAATCGATGCGGCGTATCCGTCAAGGGATACTGGAGGAACGATGAGCGAACTCGACGAATTCCGCAAGGAGAAGGACCAGTTCTTTGGAAGTCACCCGCAAAGCCCGCTGACTCGCGAGCAGCGGAGGGATTTCAAGGGCCTGCATTATTTTTCGGAGAACGAGGCGTTGCGCCTGGAAGTGCAAGTGGAGGAATTCCCCGTCAAGGATGAGATCCAGATGCAGACCACCACGGGCGACGTACAGCATTACGAACGCTATGGTCGCTTCCGCTTCGAGACGGAGGGCCAGCCCGCCGAACTGACGATCTTCCGCGGCCCGCATGGATTCTTCCTGCCCTTTGTGGATGCCCTGGCGGGCAGCGAAACCTATCCCGCAGGCCGCTACCTGGAGCCCGACCCGCTGCCTGGCAACCGTTTCCTCGTGGACTTCAACCTGGCCTACAATCCCTACTGCGCCTATAACGAGATGTGGTCCTGCCCGATCACGCCGTTCGAGAACCGTATTCAAGTGTCCATCCGTGCGGGCGAGAAATTGTTCCACCCGGTCCACTGAAGCCACTTAAATGCACACATCCCGACCATAAAGTTCGGGATGTGTTTTTTACGAAGGGTTGGATTTTTCGAGGATGTCGAGCAGGGCCTCGTATTCCTCGCAGCAATTGTGGCAGAGTTCCATATGTTGCTTGATGAGTGGCATCAGGCGCGCGACGTCGTCGCCATGGATCTCGGCCTCAGCGTACTGGTCCACGACGGCGAATACTTCGTCGCAGGTGCATTCCTGCTCGTGGGTATGTTCGAGCGAACGGATCAAGTTTTCGATCAATTCGTCGGGGAGTTGGGGTGGATCGTTCTGTGTTTGGCCCATAAAATATGATTCCAGGTTCTTTTTGTTGAATGCTCTGAAACCTAGATGATTAATTTCTGATTAATCTTACCTGCCTTCGAAAGCCGAAAGGACTTCCTGCGCGTTCAGGTCTTCGGCGGCCAGGCGGCGCTTGAGCCGCAAACGGGCGTCGTGCAGGAGTTTGTAGAGCGCGTTGCGGTTGGTCTTCATGCTGCGCGCAGCCTCTTCCATGGGCAGGTTTTGCAGGCCGAGCAGGACAAGTGCTTGGCGCTGTTTGTCGGTCAGTTCCTCCTCGAGGATGCGGCGGATGCGCGCCAGCATGTCGGCGCGCTCGGCGTTGGTCTCGGGGCTGGCCTGGGGGTCGGCCATCAGGCGCTCGGGGGCGGGATTCTCCTCGTCGTCGACCAGTTCATCGAGCGAGGAATCCTGCCAGCGTTTGCGGCGCAGTTCGGTCAACGCGATGCGGATGGCGATCTTATGCACCCAGGTGGTGAACATGCTGCGGCCCTCGAATGTATCCAGTTGGTCGAGGACGCGCAGCAGGGTCTCCTGGGTCACCTCTTCGACAAGAGGCGTGAAGAGCGGGTCTTCGGGCGAGAGCCAGCGCGAGAGGGCGTACGGCAGCCCTTTCTGGACGATGGCGTGCAGGTCGTCCAGCGCCACCTCGCGGACAGGCCCAGGCGAGCGGAGTTCATCGAGCCAGGATTCGTTGGTGCGTGTGTTCATGCGGGCGAAATTATACCCGATGGGAGCGTTTGCGCCGAAAGAAACAGGCCATGCTCGAAGCATGGCCTGTGATGCGCAGCCGAGTTATTTCTTCCTCGTTAGCCACAGCCCGAGCAGCAGGCCAGCCAGCCCGACCAACATCCCGTTCCCGAGCGCGTCACCCACGGAAGGATACAGAGTGCCGACCGACCCAAGCGGCGTCTGCACCTTTTGGATGCCCGTGAAGCCGCTTGCGTCCTCTGCAAATGTGTCCACGCGGTTGATTTCGCGTCCGTAGGCGTCTGCCACCAGCGACACGCCTTCGCCTGTTTGGCGGAAGATCGTCAGGCCGTTTTCCACAGCGCGGAAGGCTGCCATGCCTGCGTGGATGTCTTTCACTTCGAGCCAGTCATTGGCGGGGATGAAGAGCAGGTCCACGCCCTGCGCGCCCGCCTGTTTGATTACGTTCGGGAAGTCCGCGTCCCAGCAGATGACGGCGCTCAGTCTGCCGTAGGGGGTGTCCACCGTTTGCAGGAGGCCGTCGCCCTTGAGCGAGCCTTCAAAATCGTTGCCGCCGTATTTGACGTGGGTCAGGACGATCTCGCCGCGCGGGTCGATGATGTGAACCTTGTTCTCGGCGGGCTGTTTGCCGAGGTCGAACACGGGCAACACGATGTAAATATTTTTTTCTTTGGCAATCGCAGACGCGTCCGCGATGAGGTTCGCAACCTGCTCCGAAGTTCCCATGCCCGCACCTTCTTGTAAGACGACGATGTTCGCGCCTTCGTCTGCCAGCGCGCGGATCTGGTCCAACTCGTCTGCATGCAGGGATGCGACGGCGGTATCGTTTCCCGCCGAAAGCTGGTTCAGCGTTTCGTGCAGTTTCCCCGCTGGGAGCGAGAATCCCGCCACCTGCGCGGTCTGCTCGGGCTGGACGGGGAGCAGGGTCCGGCCGAGGCTGAGAGAAAGGATGAGGGCGAGCGACCCAGCCAAAGTCCACGAAAGAGGCGCGGGTTTTTTATCCACAAAATGATTGACGAGGCTGGCGAACCAACTCATCACAAAAGTTACGCCCCATAGCCCCGTCACCGAAGCGATCTGCATGACGGGGAGGAAATCGCGCTGTGAATATGCCATTGCGCCGAACGTTCCGAAGGGACTGCCGCTGGCGGAGAAAAAGTCCATGGCGGTGTTGGCGATGGGGAAGATGAGCGTGAGCCAGGCGGTCGAACCGA
>CALLJA010000027.1 GCA_938008865.1 uncultured Anaerolineales bacterium | reverse complement strand
ACCACCGTCTGCCGCGGCCAGATCCTGATGAAGAACAAGCAGATCCTCACCATGGATGAGGAGCGCCTCGCCGCCCGCGCGCGCGAATTAGCTCCGCAAATGTGGAAGAGATTGCAGGCAATGTAATCGAACATCAAAAAAATCAGTCCCCAACCACGGGGACTGATTTTTTTGATTCGAGCGCCAACAACCGACGCCCCCAACGGATACAGGCGGGTTCCAGCCCGCCCCGCACGCCTTTCTTGTAAAATGGGAAGTTTGATTAGGCCGCAAATGTTTCCGATTGCTTCGAACGGGCCAGCATCTCGTTCACGCGCGGATGCTTGCACAGGAAGCAATATCCGAAAGCCAGCGAATGCTCACAGCTATTGGGGCCTTCCATCAGGCACTCGGCAAATTGATCGTCGATGCCTACAGAAGAAACACGGCAATCCTTAAGGTCGCACTCGGGCAGTTGTTGTGTTTTGGCAGACTGTCTGGTCATGGGAGGCTCCGATTCGAAAAGAGGATTGAGTCCAGTATAGGGCACGCGCCTCGCTTCAAAAAGTGATAATGTTCACAAACAAAGTGGATGATATTCCTTCCAATTCATCCAGACAAATGAAGAGCGATTTTCAGGCGAGACAGGTATAATGACAATTACCATCCCCTTTGTGATGAACTGCTTTCATTCATTTCCATCGCCAAAATAACCCAATTCCAATCGGAGGATTTTTCTGTGGAACGAGTAGCGCTTTATTTGCAAGACTCGCACGACCTGCGCGACGGCTTGGATTATGCCCGTTACGCCGAGGACCACGGCTTCGAGGCCATCTGGCAGGCGGAATCACGCCTGGTGCGGGATGCCATCGTCCCAATGGCCGCCTATGCTGCCGTCACTGACCGCATCAAGGTCGGCTCGGGCGTGATCAACAACTGGACCCGCAACATCGGCCTGCTGGCAGCCACCTTCCTGACCCTCGACGACCTGGCCCCCAACCGCGTCATCTGCGGCATCGGCGCCTGGTGGGACCCGCTGGCCAGCAACGTGGGCATCAACCGCAAGAAGGCGCTGACAGCCATGCGCGAGACAGTCGTGGTGTTGCGCCGCCTGCTCAACATGGAGCGCGTCACCTTCGAGGGTGAATTCCACAAGGTCAACGAGATCGAATTGGATGTGGTCCACGGACGCCGCGAGCCGCGCAACATCCCGATCATGATCGGCGCCACGGGCGACCTGATGATGGAGATGACCGGCGAGATCGCCGACGGCTGCGTGATGAACTACTGCGTCCCGCCTGAATATAACGACAAGGCCATCGAATTGCTCGAAAAAGGCGCGAAGAAGGCAGGCCGCTCCCTGGACGACATCGACCGTCCGCAGCTCATTGTCTGCTCGGTGGACGAGGACCACGACACCGCCATCGACCACACCAAGGGTCTGCTCTGTCAGTACCTGGCCCAGCAGCCTCACATCGCCAAGGCCTCGGGCGTCTCAGAGGAGGTCATCAAAGAGATTCAGTCCATTCTGGGCTGGCCCGCCACCAAGGAACAGATCAACAAAGCCAAGCACCTCGTCCCCACGGACCTGGTCTACCGCATCACCGCCTCGGGTACGCCCTCCGAGGCCCGCGCCAAGGTCGAGGAATACAAGAAGCGCGGCTGCACCTGCCCCATCCTCTACCCTGTCGGCGGAAATTTCAAGTTACTGATCGACACCTTCGCGCAAAGCTAGCATCGCACAAGACTCATCCCTTCGGCAAAACGAAGGGATGATTTTTTATTGAAAGCGCCTCAAGTATAATCCCTTCGCCATGACCGTTGACTCCTCCTTTCGCGAACAACTCAAGCCCTACCTCGCGCAGATGCGATTCCCGTCCGCGCTGGAGCAGGCCTTTCAGGACGAATACTACGCCCACGCCCTGGGCATCCATCGTATTGCCATCTGGACGGCGATCGTCGCGTACGTCATCTTTCACCTGCTCGACCTGGGTGGCGAGCCGCAGGTGGTGGCCAGGCTGGCGGTCATTCGCTTCGGGGTCTTCGTTCCCATCCTGCTGCTGCTTTTCGCCTGTTCCTATTTCCCCTTCTA
>CALLJA010000026.1 GCA_938008865.1 uncultured Anaerolineales bacterium | reverse complement strand
AACTCCAGGCGCAGGTCGTCTTTGGCGCGCACGCCGTCGCTGCCGAGGACATAGCCCGCATCTTCCAGGACACGTCCCGCCTCGGCGGTATCGAAGGGAATCTCCTGGATGTTCGGGCTGTGCCAGAATCCGCCGCCCAGCGTGGGCGGAACGATGGTGTCGCCAGGCGAGGCCAGCCCTTGCGCCACCACTTCGACCAGGTCCTGCTTGTTGATGGAATGGGCAATGGCCAGGCGCACGGCGGAATCCGCCAGGGCGGGGTTGCCCGTCGGCGCGGGGTCCAGGTTCGGGTCGGCGGAGTTGATGATCAACTCGTTGAAGTACCGTCCGTCGATGGCGGTGGCGGTCACATTCTCGAAGGTCTTGACCGTTTCGAAGGCGCTGGCGGGCACTTCATTGACCAGGTCGATGTCGCCCACCTTGAGAGCCTGCACCATGGCGTCGGTGTTGTCGAAGGTCTGGAAGATGACCCCGTCAATTGCGGGCGCGCCATCCATGTAGCCCTTGAAGGCGCTCAGCAACAGTGCGCCCGTATCCTTGTCGAAGGCGATGATCTGGAACGGGCCCGTGCCCATGGCCTTGAAATTGGTGAAGTTTTGCAGTTCTTCCGAAGTGGCGAACTTCTCGAAATCGGGCGGATAGACCGCATACAGGAACGAGGTGCGATAATCCATGTTGGAGATCGGATATTCGGTGACGATCACCACGGTCTTGTCATCGGGGGCGGTCACTTCCTTGAACCCACCCGTGTAGTTAGCCGAAGCGGCCCAGCCCTCGGGGTCCTGCATGATGGCGTTGATGGCCCAGGCCATCTGGCCTGCGGTGAAGGCCTCCCCATTATGCCATTGGATATTATCTTTGAGATGGTAGGTCCAAGTCAGGCCGTCGTCTGAGACCGACCAGTCTTTGGCGAGCACACCCATGTAGGAACCGTCGGCGGCCTCGGTGACCAGCGTGGAATAGACCAGGTCGAAGATGGTGTAGGATTCGGTCAGGAAGGCATAGGCGGGGTTGAGCGTGTCGGGTTTGCCGATCCAGCCGACGCGCAGGTTGTTCCATCCGCTTGTGTCGCTTCCCCCGTTGCCTCCGCCGCAGGCCGATAACAACACGGCCGCAAGAACCAGCACGTACAGCAGTTTTCGTTTCATGGCTCTCTCCTCCAGAGAATCTGAAATACAAAAAAGAAGCCGCGCCCATGCAGAAATCTGCTCGGGCGCGGACGCTCAGCGTGAAGACATTGTGAACAGGGAACGGTCTTTTGTGGGTTTCAAGGACTGTCCTTTCGCAAAAATTGTACTGGATTTTGGGAATAAGGAAAAGAGTTTATACTGGGGAATATCGGAGGCTCATCATGGAAAAAACCATCAAACTGACCGAGAAATACGAGCGCAACGGCTGGCCTTCTGTGGCGCGGCCCGACCTCAAGCCGCCCACAGGCTGGAGCATCTCTTTAATGACCTCGTTGGAGCGCATCCGCTCTCATAACCTCGCCCCTGATGGAAAATCCATCGCCTACATCAAGGATGGGGAAAGCCTCTCGGACGTGTACCTGATGCCGTCGAACGGAGGTTGGCCCAGCCGCATTAGCACCGAGCGCGGGCTGGTGGCCTACTGGGACGACGAAGTGCCGCAGTGGTCGCCTGACTCGCAGTGGCTGGCCTTCACGATGAAAGGTCACGTCCACGTGGTGTCCGCTTCCCCGAGCGCAGCCGAAGGCAGCAGCCTGCCGCGCAAGGTTACCGACTTCACTGCGAATGCCAGTTCGCCCAAGTGGATGCCCGACTCGAACGGCCTGATCGTCAGCGTGGAACGCGACGACGCCACCCAGCTGCTCCTGACCGACCGCGACGGAGCCTGGCCCCGTGCCCTGACCCGCGACTCCCTCGGCGATCACTGGGACCCCCAACCTGCCCCCGATGGAAAGTCCGTGGCCTTCGTCTACCGCCCCTTCGATGACTTGAACCGCCTCGACATTCGCATCATCGACCTGGTCAGCGGCGAGATACGGATGGTTCACGGCCTGCCGAAGGTCCGCATGGGAATGTCGCGCTGGTCACCCGACAGTCAGTGGATCGCCTTCATCTCCCAGGAAGCGGGTCACGACGACGTGTGGCTGGTGCGGCCTGATGGATCTGGGTTGCGTCAACTCACTCACGAAGGACTCGACTTCGCCGAGTTTGCCTGGTCGCCCGATGGCAGGTCGCTGGCAGCGACGCGCATCCGCAACGCCTCCTTTGAGTTGGTCCTGGTGGATGTCGAGACGGGCAAGGTGTCCGATTTGAAAACGGAACCAGGCATGCATTCCAGGTTGTGTTGGCTGCCCGATGGCGGGTCGCTGACCTTCGAGTTCGAGTCGCCGATCCTCCCGCCTGATATTTACAGGATAAACATCAGCAGCAAACAGGTCACACAGTTGACCTTCTCCACGCCGCCCGCGCTGGCCGCGCTGAAGCTGGTCATGCCCGAACATATCACCTACAAAAGTTTTGACGGGTTGGACATCCCTGCGCTGCTGTTCAAGCCCGAGAAACCCAACGGCGCGGCAGTGCTGCATCCGCACGGCGGACCGTCCTCGCTGTACTCGATGGAGTTCGACATCCTGGCGCAATACCTGCTGGCCAAAGGGTACACCTTCATCGCCCCGAACTATCGCGGCTCGACGGGTTATGGCGTGGAGTTCGAGCATCGCAACTACGGCGACTGGGGCAAGGGCGATCTGCAGGATTGCCTGTACGGCGCGAAGTTCCTGCGCACGCTGCCGTGGATCGACCCGACGCGCATCGCCATCCTGGGCGGCAGCTA
>CALLJA010000025.1 GCA_938008865.1 uncultured Anaerolineales bacterium | reverse complement strand
CGCCAGAGTTCTCGAAGTCGCTTACATTGCGTGTGACCAGAGTCATGTCATGCGTGAGGACAATGGCAGCAATCAGCGAATCCATCGCGGGCATGACACAGCCGTCCGCTTCGAGTTTTGCCACCAGCCCGCCCCAGGTCATCAAAACGTCCGCGTCCAGCGACAAAATCTTGCCTTCATAGCGGACCAGTAACTCATCCTCGAACCAGGCTTGCAGTTCGTTTTTGCGGCGGGAAGCAGGCAGTCTGGCAATACCTTTGTACAACTCACCAATCGTGATGGCGCTGAGATAAACCTCTTCGGGGTCGAGGTTATCCACGAACTCCAGCGCCTTGGGATTAGGTTGTTTGTTCAACGCCTCGGAAATCACGCAGGTATCCAGCAGGTAGTTCATAGGTCAGTGCCTTTGCGTGGCAGGCTTTTATCACGCGCCAGGTTGAGGTCCACGTCCGCCAGCGGGGAGGAGCGGAAGAATTCGGAAAACCTGACCTGGGACTGACTCATCTTTTTGTACTCATCATAGGCAAGCACAACCACGGTCTTGTGACCGTGCCGCGTGATCACCTGCGGGCCTTTCTTTAAGGCGCGCGCAATGACTTCACTGAGCTTGTTCTTCGCATCCTGAATTTGCCAGATATCATTCATGGGAACTCCTTCCGATAAAGTCTGTCCAGACTAGACAGATTTTATCCCAACAGGAGGCTTGAGTCAATCAGCGCTGTTATTTGCGAATCACAATCAGCGGATACTGTCCATTTTCGCCAAAGAAACGCGGGAAACGCTCCTCCAGCCAGAAGATGAATTTGAGCCAGGCCTTGCCGCCCAGTTGCGGACGTATGAACCAACGCATGAAGCGCGGACTAAGGCTGCGCCACGGGTAGATCTTGAAATCGACCACGCCGCCCAGTTCGTTCTTGAGCCAGCGCGGGGTCATCTTGGCCACGAAGGTGCCCGCCTCGTCGTCTTCGGCTTTCCAATTTTTCTTCTGCTTGGCCGAGCGGCCCGTCAGCGCGCGGGCGATGCCGATGAAGGGTTCGGCCATGCGCATCAGCAGCGGATTGTGCCAGCCGTTGATGATGGCCGCGCTCCTGCCCGTCTTGAGTACGCGCGTCAGTTCGAGGTAGGCGCGCTTGTGTTCGGTCAACGCCAGGTGGTGGATGGTGTGCATCGAGACCACGCCGTCGAAGGTCTCGGGCTTGAAGGGCAGGTTGGCGATGTCGGCCACCACCACCAGACCCTTGCCGCCGAGGCGCTTGCGAGCTTCCTTGAGAGCGGTGATGGAAATATCCGCACAGACGCGGAAGCGGTAGCCCTCGGAGTAAGTCAGGTACTCGGGCCACTGCAC
Organism: uncultured Anaerolineales bacterium; assembly: GCA_938008865.1. Taxonomy (GTDB): domain Bacteria; phylum Chloroflexota; class Anaerolineae; order Anaerolineales; family Villigracilaceae; genus JACPVF01. The sequence continues at coordinate 86 of CALLJA010000025.1, read as the reverse complement.
GGGACCCGAACCCGCGTCCAGCAAAAAGTCGCCCGTCGGCGCGAGGTGGCGGTTGACGCGCAAATGGCAGTTGTGGATGTATTCAC
>CALLJA010000024.1 GCA_938008865.1 uncultured Anaerolineales bacterium | reverse complement strand
GCCATCAAGCGCGCCGACATCGGCGTGGCGATGGGCATCACCGGCACCGACGTGGCCAAGGAAACCGCCGACATGGTGCTGACCGACGACAACTACGCCAGCATCGTCTCGGCCGTGGAACAGGGCCGCATCATCTACTCGAACATCCGCAAGTTCGTGTTCTTCCTGCTGTCCTCCAACGTGGCCGAGATCATGATCATCTTCCTCGCCACACTGGCAGGCCTGCCCGCCCCGCTGACCGCCATCCAGCTGCTGTGGCTCAACCTGATCACCGACGGCGCGCCCGCCCTGGCCCTGGCCATGGAAAAGGGCGACCCCGACATCATGGACCACAAACCGCGCTCCAAGAAGGAACCGATCATCAACCGCTCGATGGGCCTGGGCATCTTCATCCAAACCATCGCCCAGACTTCGGCCGTGCTGATCGCCTTCGGCCTCGGCCTGGTCTGGCACCTCGAAGCGGGCGCGCAGTTGGATGGCAACCCCTTCCTCTACATCCTCCAGCACGACTGGCGCGGCGTGGACGTGCAGACCGCCGAGACGATGGCCTTCGCCACGCTCTCGCTGGCCGAGTTGTTCCGCGCTTATACCGTGCGCTCGGAGCGCGCCTCGATCTTCCGCATCGGCGTGTTCTCGAACAAGTGGATGCAATATGCGGTGGGCGCGTCGATCTTCCTGCTCTTCATCGTCACCGCCGTGCCCTTCCTCCAGCCAATCTTCAACACGCATTTCCCATCACTGCAAGAGTGGGGCACCATCGTCGGCCTGGCGCTGATCCCAGCCGTCGCCGAAGAAATCACCAAATTCTTCCTGCGACGCAGCGAAAAATAAGGCATAGTCGGAGCGGACCGTGAAGGTCCGCTCCGCTTTTTGCGGGCTAAAAGACAAAATTGTAAAGTCAAAGCATTGACGGACGCCCGCGAATCTTGTAAACTTTAAATACTCCGATGGGGAGTAGCCGCCCGGCTTTTCGGGATGGACAGTCGTCAAGACGGAAAGAGATTTCCCGGCTGTCTGATGGAAAACGCAAGACCATCGCTTTCTATAAGCGTTGGTCTTTTTTTATTTCTGGCGTCAGGCCTGCGTGAAAAGGTTCACTCGAAAGGAGAATCCCGATGACCAAATCCACCCGTCCTGTTCCCGTTGTCCGCCGCTTCTGGAAGCCCCTCGCCGCCACCGGCGCGGGCGGCACCGCCGTCGCCTTGTGGTTCGAAGAGATCCTGATGTACGGCGAGGAGATCCTGGCCTTGATATTCCTGCCCCTCATGGCGGGTGTCCTCTATCTCCTCGACAACTTCATCTTCAAGTCACGTATGCCCAAACGCGACGACCTGACCCCCTCAGACAAAGGAGCCAAACAATAACCATGCAACCCAAACCCTGGCACACCCAGACTGGTGAAGAAGCCTTCGCGCAATTACAAAGCCAGCCGGCCGGGTTGAGCAGCCCCGAAGCCGCCAGCCGCCGCCAGCAGTACGGCCCCAACGAGATCCAGGCTGCCAAACGGGTCTCGCCCTGGGAGATCCTGCTGGAACAATTCAAAAACGTGCTGATCCTGATCCTGCTCGGCGCGACCGTCATCTCGTTGTTCCTCGGGCACGGGGTCGAATCTATCGTAATCGCCGTGATCGTGCTGTTCGCCGTGGTGCTGGGCTTCGTGCAGGAATACCGCGCAGAGCGGGCCATCGAGGCCTTGCGGCAGATGGCCGCACCGACCACCTCCGTGCTGCGCGACGGGACGGAGGTCCGCATCCCGTCCCGCGAACTGGTCCCGGGCGATGTGATCGTCCTGCACACCGGCGACCGCGTGCCAGCCGACGCGCGCCTGGTCGAGGCCGTCAATCTGCAAGTGGAGGAGGCCGCCCTGACCGGCGAGTCCGTCCCGGTCGAAAAGCACGCCCAAGCGCTGGCAGAGGAAGACCTCCAGGTGGGCGACCGCAAGAACATGGTCTACGCCGGCACGGCCATCACCTACGGGCGCGGACGGGCGCTGGTAGCCGCCACCGCCATGCAGACCGAATTCGGCAAGATCGCCCAGATGCTGCAATCGGTGGAGACCGGCCGGACCCCGCTGCAACAGAACCTGGACAAGGTCGGCACGGTGCTGGCGCGCGCGGCCTTCGTGGTCGTGGCCATTATCGTGGCGCTCGGCCTGCTGCGCGGACAACCCTTCATCGAGATGCTCATCTTCGGCATCGCGCTGGCGGTGGCGGTCGTGCCCGAGGCCCTGCCAGCCGTGGTCACCATTTCGCTGGCCATCGGCGTGCAGAAGATGGTCCAACGCCACGCACTCATCCGCCGCCTGCCCGCCGTGGAGACGCTCGGCAGCACCTCGGTCATCTGCTCGGACAAGACCGGCACGCTGACCCGCGATGAGATGACCGTCCGCAAGCTCTACACGGCGGGGCAGGTATTCGAAGTCTCCGGGGCGGGCTATGTCCCCGAGGGCCGCTTCACGTCTGCCGACGGGATAGCCGTGGAGCCCGCGCCCGCCGTCCGCCAGATGCTGACCGCGGCGGTCCTATCGTCGGATACACAACTGGTCCAACTACCAGACGGGGGCTGGGATATTAAAGGGGACCCGACCGAGGGGGCGTTGGTGGTCGCTGCCGCCAAGGCCGGGCTGCAAAAAGAACTGCTCGACGCCGCTCATCCCCGCATCCACGAGTTCCCCTTCTCATCCGAGACCAAACGCATGACTACCCTGCACAAGAACGGAGGGAACCTAACGGCTTACGCCAAGGGCGCGCCAGAGGTGATCCTGGCGGGCTGCGACTCGGTACTGGGACCCGACGGCATCACCCCGCTGAACGAGGCTGGCCGCGCCCACATCCTGGCCCAGGCCCACGAGATGGCCGAACAGGCGCTGCGCGTGCTGGGCATTGCCGCGAAACCAGACACCGTGCCCGAAACAGCCGAACAGGGCATGACCTTTCTCGGCCTGGCCGGCATGATCGACCCGCCACGCCTCGAAGCCCGCGCCGCCATCGCGGTATGCGCCGAGGCGGGTATTCGCCCGGTCATGATCACCGGCGACCACCCCGTCACGGCGCGGGCCGTGGCGCGCGAACTCGGCCTGTTGCGCGACGGCGGGCGGGTGGTAACCGGCGCGGAGTTGGAGGACATGAGCGACGAACAACTCCAGCGCGATGTGGAGGAGATCAGTGTGTACGCGCGCGTCTCCCCGGCTCACAAACTGCGCGTGGTGACGGCCTGGCAGGCGCGCGGTCATATTGCGGCCATGACCGGCGACGGTGTCAACGACGCGCCCGCGCTGAAGAAGGCCGACATCGGCATCGCGATGGGCGTGACCGGTACCGACGTGACCAAGGAAGCCGCCGCCATGACCCTGACCGACGACAATTTCGCATCCATCGTGGCCGCCGTCGAAGAGGGGCGCGGCGTCTTCGGCAACATCAAGAAATACCTGATGTACCTGCTCTCATCCAACATTGGCGAGATCGGCCTGATGGCTGGCTCGGCCCTGCTCGGCCTGCCCTTGCCGTTGACCGCCGTGCAGATTCTCTACGTCAACCTGGCCACCGACGGACTGCCCGCACTGGCCCTCTCGGTGGACCCACCCGAGAAGGACCTGATGAAGCGCAAACCGCGCGACCCGCGCACGGGCATCTTCACCCGCCCCGTCGTCACGCTGATGGTGTTGGGCGGCTTGTGGTCCACGCTGGTCAACCTGGGACTGTTCGCCTGGGCGATGAACTCCGGGCGCAGCATCGACGAGGCCATGACGATGACTTTCGTCTCGCTGGTGCTGATCCAATTCTTCAAGGCTTACAATTTCCGCTCTGACCGCCACTCGGTGTTGAACCGTCCGTTCGAGAACAAATGGCTGAACCTGGCCGTCGGCTGGGAAACGATCTTGCTGGTGTTAATCATCTACCTGCCCTTCCTGCACGAAGCCTTCAGCACCTATGCCCTACCCCTGGTAGACTGGCTGATCGTCGGCGGGCTGGCCGTGACGGTGGTGCCCGTTCTGGAGGTTGCCAAGTGGATGGAGCGCAGGGGCTGGTTCGGGAAAGTCGAATAATCGCAGGCGGGGTGGACTTCGAAAGTCCACCCCACCTGTTTTTGGTGCGGGAAACCCCATGCTACAATTACTGCATGGACTTACAACTCACGGGAAAAGTTGCCATCGTCACAGGTGCAAGCCGCGGTATCGGACACGCCATCGCCGAGACGCTCTCCGCCGAGGGTATGCGACTCGTTCTGGCGGCACGCTCGCGCGAATACCTGGAATCCTTGTCCGCTGCTCTGCCGACCGAAAGCCTGGTCCTGCCCATTGACCTGAGCCAGCCCCAGGCGGCGGAATCCGTCGTCAAGGCGGCACTCGAACGGTTCGGCACTATCGACCTGTTGGTCAACAATGCTGGCGCCACCCAGCGCGGCGACTTCCTGTCTCTCAGCGACGAGCAGTGGGCCGACGGCTACGCCCTGAAATTCTTCGGCGCGATGAGATTGTGCCGCGCCGCATGGACTCACCTGCAAGCCAGTCGCGGGAGTATCGTCAACATCATCGGCATCGGCGGACGGACAGGCAGCGCCGAGTTCGCGATCGGCGGCACGGTCAACGCGGCGTTGATGAACCTGACCAAGGTCCTCGCTGACCGCGGCATCAAAGACGGAGTGCGCGTCAACGCCATCAACCCAGGCTCCATCGCCACCGAAAGATTGCAGGTACGCATCCACACCTTGATGAAGGAAAAGAACCTCAGCGAAGATGAAGCCACGCGCCAGATGGCATCCAGGCTGGGTATTGCCCGCTTCGGCCAGCCGGAAGAGATCGCCCGAGCCGTAGCCTACCTCGCCTCGCCACAGGCGGATTACATCCAGGGTGCGATTATAGATATCGATGGAGGAGCCACGAGAACCCTATGACCGATTTCACCCCTATCCATTTCTACGATCATGTTATCGAACCGATCTTCGACGCGCCACCTGCGCTCGAAAAGTCACCCACCTGCCCGAACGGATTCATCTGGGACGGACAGACCTATCGCGTGAGCGAGATGCTGGCCGAATGGAGCGACTTCACGCGGCGTGGACGCGCGGCGCGCAACATGCGCCCCAGCCATGCGTCCGTGGCGGCCACACGCGGATCGCTGGGCGTGGGCCGCTTTCATTTCCGCGTGCGGGTCGCCTCGGGCCAGGTCTTCGACATCTACTATGACCGTGCTCCACAAGACGCCGACCGCCGCAAGGGACAGTGGTTCCT
>CALLJA010000023.1 GCA_938008865.1 uncultured Anaerolineales bacterium | reverse complement strand
CCGATCAGACAAAATACCAAACTGCCTGCTCCAAGAGCATTCATTGCGTTCTCTCCTTTTTAGTTTTGATGCGTGACTTCTTCGACAACGAGGATGAATCCCTCGCGGTTCACCACACGGATGGGACGGCCGACCGGGATGGGATGGTTGCTGCGCGCCGACCACAACTCACCGTTGACCTGCACGCTGCCCTCCGACCCGACCTGGGTGCGGGCCTCCCCCATCTGCCCGATTAACATCCCGAGGTCGTGCGCGGGCCGTTCCAACATGGCGCGGATCGATTTACCCACCGCGACCCACAGGAAGGCCACGATCAGGCCCGAGACGGTCAGCGCCACGAACAGGTTGACGGCGGGCAGGCCGTTCTCACGCGAGAACAGGAACACCGAGCCCACCACCAGCCCCAACATAGAGAGCCCCAGCCAGAGTTCGCGCTTCGGCTGTCGTACCGAGAACAGGAAGGGCACGATGCTGACCGCCATCACGATCAATGCCCACAGGTTGAAGGACAAGTTATAGACGGCATAGCCCGCCAGCGCCAGGCAGAAGAAGGCTCCCACTTCGAGCATCCCCGTGCCTGGGGTGACAATGGCCAGCAGGGTCAGCAAAACTCCCGCCATCAGGAACAAGTAAGCAACGTTAGGGTCCAGTAAGAAATCCATGGTTCCTCCGTTTCATTATACAACAGGCATTCCGTCTTTACATACGAAATTGGTACAGGGAGAGTTGTAGGCGCGGGCTTCTCTCCCGCCTAAAAAACTCTGTGATCTCCGTGCCTCAACGGTTCAAATCCTCAAAATGTGAAAACGCGATTCAGGAGCGTGGGTATACCGCACTCGGTTGAAAATTGCGTTTTTTTAGAAGACGGAAAGCACAATTTTCAACCGTGGGTATTATATAATAGGTCCGCCAGAGGAAAATCCCTCCACCAAGGAGTTCAAGTGAAATTTCAAAAAATCTGCGTGATCGGCCTGGGCTATATTGGCCTGCCGACCGCATCCACGTTTGCCACGCGCGGCGTCCACGTCGTCGGCATGGACGTCAACCCGAAAATCATCGAAATCCTGCAGGGCGGCGGGCTGCATATCCACGAACCAGGCCTGCACGAGACCGTGGCCGAGGCCCTGCGCTCGGGCAACCTGGCCGTCTCCACCCAGCCCTCGGAGGCGGATGCCTTTCTGATCGCCGTGCCCACCCCCTTCCTCGATGGGCAATATGGCGAGTTCAACGGCGTCCAGTACAAACTGGCCGACATGCGCGCCGTGACCTCCGCCGCCGAAGCCATCGTCCCGCACCTGCGGAAGGGAAACCTCGTGGTGCTCGAATCGACCTCTCCTCCACGCACCACCGTGGACCTGGTCCAGCCCATCCTCGAAAAATCGGGACTGAAAGCGGGCACCGATTTCCATCTTTGCTACTCACCCGAGCGCGTCCTGCCTGGGCAGATCCTGCGCGAGCTGATCGAGAACGCGCGGGTCATCGGCGGGGTGACGCCAGAGTCTGCGCAGGCGGGCGCCGACTTGTACGCCATCTTCGTCAAAGGCGACATCATCCAGACCGACGCCACCACCGCCGAGATGGTCAAGCTGATGGAGAACACCTACCGCGACGTCAACATCGCCATCGCCAACGAGTTCTCGCGCCTGGCCGAAAAGTTCGGCGTGGACGTGTGGGAGGCCATCCGCCTCGCCAACCGCCATCCGCGTGTCAAGATCCTCAACCCTGGTCCTGGCGTGGGCGGACATTGCATCAGTGTGGACCCGTGGTTCTTTGTCGAAGCCGCTCCCGAGCTGACGCCGCTCATCCTCAATGCGCGCCGCGTCAACGACGGCCAGCCGCATTTCGTGGTCCATAAAGTTCAATCCGCGCTCGGTTCGCTGAAAGGCAAACGCATCGCCGCGCTCGGCCTGGCCTTCAAACCCGACGTGGACGACCTGCGCGAATCGCCCGCAGCCGAGGTGGTCCACCTTTTAACGGAAGCAGGCGCAAAGGTCCGCGCGTTTGAACCATTCAAGCCCGAGGGCCTGCCTGGCATCCAGTGTATGCCCACGCTCGAAGCGGCGCTCGATGGCGCGGAAGCGGTCCTTTTGCTGGTGCGCCACAGCGAATTCGTCAACCTGAATCCGAGTCACATGCTCGCACTGACTCCCGCCCGCACGGTCATCGACACGGTCGGCGCGTGGGATGGAGCCTGGGACCAGGCGGGATTCAACGTCATTCGTTTGGGAGTAGGGGCGCGGTAATCGCGCCCGAGGAATCCCATGAAAATTCTTTCCGTTTTCGGGACGCGGCCTGAGGCCGTCAAGATGGCACCCGTGGTGCGCCTGCTGGCGCAGACGGCGGGTATCGAAGCGCGCGTGTGTGTCACCGCCCAGCATCGTCAGATGCTGGACCAGGTACTGACTCTGTTCGACATTAAACCTGATTACGACCTCGACCTGATGCGCGACAACCAGTCGCTGCCCGAGTTGAGCGCGTCCATTTTCACCAGCCTCGACCCCGTGCTGACCGACTTCCAGCCCGACTGGGTGCTGGCCCAGGGCGACACGACCACCGTAGCCATCACCAGCCTGCTGGCTTATTATCGCCGCATCCGCTTCGGCCACGTCGAGGCGGGACTGCGCACCTATGACAAATGGGCGCCTTTCCCTGAGGAGATCAACCGCCGCATCGCAGGCGTGGTCGCGGACCTGCACTTTGCGCCCACCGAATGGGCGCGCCAGAATCTGCTGCGCGAAGGCGTGGACGATACACTCATCAAAGTGACGGGCAATCCCGTCATCGACGCGCTGCAGGTGGTGGCAGAGCAGGCTGCGCCTACCGAGATCCAGACGTTGATCCAAAAGGCCGAAGGCCGCCGCCTGATCCTGGTCACAGCTCATCGGCGCGAGAACTTCGGTCAGCCCATCGAAGACATCTGCGCGGCGCTCAAAGCCCTGGCGGCGCGTGGCGACGTGGAGATCGTCTACCCTGTACACCTCAACCCCAACGTGCAGGAACCTGTCTACCGACTGCTGGGCGATGTGCCACACATCACGCTCCTCAAGCCGCTGGATTATCTGCCGTTGGTGCAATTAATGAAACATGCCAGGCTGATTCTCACCGACTCGGGCGGCATTCAGGAAGAGGCTCCGGGCTTCGGCATTCCCGCGCTGGTACTGCGCGATGTGACCGAGCGTCCCGAGGGCGTGGAGGCGGGTGCGCTGAAACTGGTCGGCACCGACACCCAGGTCATTTTACGCGAGGCCAACCGCCTGCTGGACGATCCCGCCGCATATGCGGCCATGGCCAAAGCCGTCAATCCCTATGGCGACGGCCGCGCCGCCCAGCGAATCGTGGAGACGCTGCAGACCTTCCGTTAATGCTTTGTAATGTCACGGCCTGCCTTTCTGAGTATAATGAAGTTAATGCGCACGCTCTTTCGGCCCCTTGCAACCCTTCTGGTGCTTTGCCTGTTCCTGGCCCCCATGGGGACGGTTCACGCGCAAACCCAAGATTTCGAGTTCTTCGACGAGACCGGCCACAATGTGCAGGGTGAATTCCTGACCTTCTATCGCCTGGCCGCCAATCCCACCCTGCTCTATGGCTACCCAATCACTGAGGAATTCGTCCGCGCCGACGGGCTGCGCGTGCAATATTTCCAGCGCGCGCGCTTCGAATACCATCCCGACTTACCCGAGGGTCAGCGCGTGACGCTCACGCCACTGGGCCGCGAGATCTACGTTTCCAGCCTGCCGCTAAACTTCAACAACCCCTTTGCCTGCCGTACCTTCGACAACGGCTTCTCGGTCTGTTTCGCCTTTCTGGAATTCTTCGACGCCCACGGCGGCCTGGCCCAGTTCGGCCAGCCGGTCTCGCCTTTCGAGTTCCAAGACAATATGATTGTGCAGTACTTCGAAAATGCGCGCATCGAGTGGCAGCCCATGCGCGAGAATGGACAGCGCGTGGTGGTCACCGACCTGGGCCGAATCTACTTCGACCGTCTGGGCGAAGACCCCGGCCTGTTGCCACCCGTCCAGCCGTTGAGCGCAAGTACACAGCCGCTGGTGCTCTCCCTGCAAGTACGCGCCTTCGTGGAAAAGGCTGTGGCGCTCTCCAACGACCTGCAAACCATCTATATCGCCGTACAAGACCAGAGCACCCAGCCCATCTCGGGCGCGGCCTGTACCACCGTGGTGCGCTGGCCCGACCAGCATACCGACAGTTCGGTCAACCCCACGAACCAGAACGGTCTGGCCGTGGTGGCGCTTTCGTTCAGCAACCAGCCACAGGGCGAGGTCATCTACGTGGACGTGTCCTGCGAATTCAACGGCAACGTCGGCACCACCAGCACCTCGTTTCGCATTTGGTATTAGCCCTCGGCGCAGGCCGAACCTCCATCCTGCAATCTAAAGCAAACGCCGCCCGTTTGGGCGGCGTTTTCATTTCAACTCGGTCCAATCGAAGACGGGGCCGTCCTTGCAGGCCATCTTCCAACCGTTGCGGACGCGGACGGCGCACACGCCGCACTCTGCCAGCGCCCCGCAGGGCATCTCCGCGCGGACGAGTACCTGCGCCTCGACCCGCACCTGATTCCACGCACCCAGCCGCTCGCCCAGCCCAGGCAGGGCCTCGCGCCCCGTATCTACGGCCAGGAAGTCTGCCCAGGCCAGCGTCTCGTCCAGCGCCTGCATTGGCTGAATTTCGATCTCGACGGGCAGGTCGCGCGGAGTCAAATCGCAGACCAGGGTGACCGCCGCACCCTGCCTGAACGCAGACGGCAGCAACGCCAACAGCCGCGCGGGCACGCCATCCCAGGCCAGCAGGACGACACGGCGGGCCGCAGGCGGCAGGCTGAAACCGCGCCCCAGCGGCCCGCGTAGATGGAGTGGTGTGCCCGGAGTCCATGCGCGCGGCAGGGACGGAGCCGCCAGAAACCCGTCGGCGGCGGGGCCAGCCTGAAAAATGGGAACAGGCAGCGGCGCGTCCGAACCGTCGTGGGCCAGCAGGTATTGCCCGGGCGCGGGGACCAGCCGCGGCGGGCAGAGAATCCGCGCGGCGGCTCGTTCGGTCTCGTAATACAGTTCGAAGAGTTGTCCCTGGCCAGTGTGCATGTCCCGATGCTATCATGCTTCGGGGCGCGGGACAAGCAAGTATAATAGGGCATTCATCGTTATCAGATTCGGAGGAGAATATGTCCAACCAAAATTTTGCCCGTGGACGAGTGAACATCAACGGCCGCCTGCTTTTGATCGGCGCGGTCATCCTGGCCGTGGTCTGGCTCGTCTTCTCCACGTTCGTGTTCGTACCGCCGCAGACCAGCGCGGTGGTCATCTCGCTGGTTGCGCCGGGCGGGTATCGCAAGGAGCCGCTGCTGTCTGGGCTGCACATGATTCTGCCGTTCGGCGTGGAACACCTGGCGTCTTACAGCATTTCGAAGCAGACCTACACCATGTCATCCCAGGCTAGCGAGGGCGCGGTCATCGGCGACGACTCGATCCGCGCGCGCACCAAGGACGGCCAGGAAGTCTTCATCGATGCCTCGGTGATCTTCTCCATCGACCCCAAGAAGGTCGTAGACCTGCACATCACCTGGCAGGACCGCTACGGCGAAGAATTGGTGCGTCCCACCGCGCGCGGCATCGTGCGCGATGTGGCTTCGCAATACGGCGTGGAGGAGATCGTCTCCAGCAAGCGCGCCGAATTGGAAGAGATCGTCACTGGCCTGATGGAAGAGAAGTTTGCCGAAAACGACCTGATCCTGGTGGACTTCGTGCTGCGCGACATTCATTTCAGCGAGGAATACGCCGCCGCCATCGAACAGAAGCAGATCGCCGAACAGCAGGCCCAGCAGGCCAATCTGGTCATCGAGCAGAAGAAGGCCGAGGCCGAACAGGCCCGCCAGACCGCCCAGGGACAAGCTGACGCGGCCGTCATCGCGGCGCAGGGTGCGGCCCAGGCCCGCCTGATCGAAGCCGAGGCTGAAGCCAAGGCACTCGACCTGATTGCCGCCGTGCTCGCCAAGAATCCGCTCATGCTGCAATACCAGTACATCCTGAAACTCGCCCCCAACGTGCAGACCATCTTCATCCCGACCGGCAACCAGTTCATCCTACCGCTGCCGGGCACGACCGCGCCCACTACGCCGGTCATCCCGGCCGAGTAAAAACATTCAGACCCCAAGGGTTTTGAAAAACCTTGGGGTCTCCTTCTGGAGACCTACTTGAACGATACCCACCCTTCCGGGCGGCAGATCCGCCTGACCTCGCTTTCGGCCTGCGCTGGCTGAGCGTCCAAGCTAGGCGCGGACGCGCTGGCGCAGGTGCTGCGCCCGGTACAGGATGTTTTCGACCCCAGGGCCTACCCCGACCTGTTGGTGGGCCTGGAGGGTCCCGATGATGCTGCCATCTGGCGGCTGGATGACTCGCGCGCGCTGGTTGTCACTACCGACTTCTTCACCCCCGTGGTGGACGACGCCTATGATTATGGCTCCATCGCGGCGGCCAACAGCCTCTCGGACGTATACGCCATGGGCGGGCGTCCGTTTTTGGCGTTGAATATCGCCGCCCTGCCGCCCGACCTGCCAACCGAACTCTCGGCGGAGATCCTGCGCGGCGGCGCGGAGAAGGCGCGCGAGGCGGGCGTGGTCATCGCGGGCGGGCACACCGTCAAAGACAAGGAGCCGAAGTATGGCCTAGTGGTGATCGGCTTTGTGGACCCGCACAAGGCGCTGACCAAAGGCGGGCTGAAGCCAGGCGATACGCTGGCGTTAACCAAACCGCTCGGCTTCGGCGTCACTACCACGGCGCTCAAGCAGGAACAGGCTGAACCGCAGGATGTGCAGGAAGCCGTGGCATGGATGAAGCGCCTAAACCGCTCCGCCTCAGAACTGGCCGTGGAATTCGGCCTGCGAGGCGGCACCGATATCACAGGCTATAGTTTCCTCGGCCACGGTCTGGAAATGGCGGAAGCCTCGGGCGTGTCGCTTCAAATTGACTACGCGAAAATCCCCTTCGTGAGTGGGGCGCGCAAATATGCCGGGCGGGGCATCTTCCCTGGCGGCGCGTTCGACAACCTGGGTCATTATGGCGCGCGGGTCCGCTTTGCGGATACGCTCGACGAGCCCGCCCGCATGTTGTTGTTCGACCCGCAGACCAGCGGCGGACTGCTGCTGGGCATACCCGCCGAGAAACTTGCCGCCTTTGAAGCGCGGGCGCGGGAAGTGGGTCAACCCATTTGGGTGGTGGGGACCGTCCATGACGGGAGCGGGATCGAGGTCCGATAGACGGTCATCCAGGCTTTGGAAATCAAAACCGTCTGAGGTCTGGCTTCCTTATCAGGTAAAATACAACGGGCAGGGAAAGGAGACCTGCCGAAAACGCTCATGTCAGAAATCCCTTGTCACTTACGACCCGGGGCGCGAGGGGGCCGCTCCTGCCATCACATCCAATTTGGGGGACGGGTATATCGTTTTTTTACTTCCCCCTTTAAGCAGATACGAATTCCGTGGTCTGCCAGAGAGATATAAGATGAATTCGCTCAGTGAAATGCTGGTCATTGCATTTTTAATCCTGCTCAACGGCGTGCTGGCCATGTCCGAAGCGGCGCTGGTGGCCTCGCGCAAAGCCAGGTTGCAAAGCCGCTCCGAGGAAGGCGACTCAGCCTCCTCGACCGCCCTCAAGCTGATCGAGAAACCCAACGTTTTCCTCTCGACCATCCAAATCGGCATCACGCTGATCGGTGTGCTTTCGGGCGCGGTGGGCGGCGCAACACTCTCCGAGTCGCTGGCGGCAGAGCTTGCCAAGATTCCGTCGGTGGCCATATACAGCGAACCGATTGCCCTGGGAAGCGTGGTATTGATCATCACAGTCCTCTCGTTGTGGCTGGGAGAACTAGTCCCGAAACGATTGGGACTCCACAGCCCTGAGCAGATTGCGCGCGCGGTCGCAGGACCCATGCTCTTCACGTCGAAACTGTTCTCGCCGCTGATCAGCCTCATGAGCGGCGCAACCGACCTGGTGTTGCAACTGATCGGAATCAAACCATCGCAGGAGCCTCCCATTACAGAAGAGGAGTTGCAGGTCCTGATCGATCAGGGCACGCAGGCCGGTGTGTTCGAAGAGGCCGAGCAGGACATGGTCGAGGGCGTGTTCAGCCTGGGCGACCAGCGCGTGTACTCGCTGATGACCCCGCGCACCGACATCATCTGGCTCGACATCAACGACTCGCCCGAGGAGATCCTGCAAAAGATCGCCGAGAGCGAATATTCGCGTTTCCCCGTCTGCGACGGCAGCCTAGACAAAGTGCTGGGCATCGTCAAGGCGCGCGACCTGCTGGTGCCCAGTCTGGCAGGTGAGCCGATCAACCTGAAGGGCAAACTGCGCCCTGCGCTGTACATTCCCGAGACCAGCCTGGCCTCGCGCGCCCTGGAGATCTTCAAGGAGCAGAACCGTGAACTGATGTTGGTCATCGATGAATTCGGTAGTCTGCAGGGATTACTGACCCTCAACGATATCATCGAGGAGATTGTCGGCGACTTCGAGGTGGAACCCCAGGCCACCCAACGTCAGGATGGCTCCTGGCTGCTGGACGGGATGCTGCCCATCGACGACTTCAAGGAAATATTCAACCTGCGCACCATGCCGCACGAGGAAGAGTATGAAACCTTGAGCGGCTTTATGATGACCACGCTAGGACGCATGCCCCAGCCCGCCGACCATTTCGAGTGGAGCACCCTGACCTTTGAGGTTATGGACATGGACGGCAACCGTGTGGACAAGGTACTGGTCACCACCCTGGCCAGCCGCACGGCTAGCGGCAACGAAACTGAAGCAAAGAAGTAGTTTTCCGAATCGGACAGGCCGCTGGCCGCCGAAAATCCCTCCCTGGTTCGATGGTATAATCCCCGCCCGTATGAGCCCTGAAAACGTCTCACAACCCAAAACGAAGATTTGCCCGACCTGCGGCACGCGCCTGAGCGAAAACGCCACGCGTTGCCTGGTCTGCGGCACGGACCTGGGCGCAAAGGCCGAGCCGAAAATCGTCAAGAAGGCCGAAAAATCCATCCAGGCTGCGCGCATGCCTGAGATCACACTCAGCCTGCCGCTGGCGCTGGGGATTGTGGTGCTGATCCTCGCCGTAGGGGCGGCGGCGGTTTTTGGGATCCTGCGCACCGGGGACCGTATCGTAGACCCCACGCCCATCCCGACCGACACGCTCACGCCCACCACCAGCCCAACCCCCACCGAGACGCTCATCCCCTCGCCCATGCCCACGGTCACGATCCAGCCGCCCTTCGAGTACACCGTCAAATCGGGCGACACCTGCGGCGGCATCGCCGTGGCCTTCAACGTTTCGACGCTGTCTATCATCACGCTCAACAACCTATCCAGCCAGTGCACCGACTTGGTGATCGGACAGACTCTCAAAATCCCCTTCCCGACTGCCACACCCGCGCCCCTGCCCACCAACACCCCCCTGCCCGCCACGCAGACCATGCTGGCTTGCGAGCGCGTATCTGTGACTGTACAGGAAAATGATACGCTTTCGAGCATTGCGGCCAATTACGGCGTGCCCGTGCAGGCCATCATGGACTATAACGGCCTTCCGACCGTCAACGTGTTCATAGGCCAGACGTTGACCATCCCGCTGTGCGCACGCGCCGCCACGGCTGGGCCGACGCCTACCGCCACCATCCCGCCGCCCTACCCCGCCCCGAACCTGTTGCTGCCTGCCGACGGCATGGCCTTCACCCTGGCAGACGACGTCGTGACTCTGCAATGGGCTTCGGTCGGCACGCTGCGCGAGGGCGAGGCCTACCAGGTCATCGTGGAAGACGCGACCAGCGATGAGGGCGCGCGCCTGACCGAATACGTGACCGACACTAAATTCATCATCCCCACCTCCTTCCGCCCGAAGGACAACGTGGCGCACGTGCTACGCTGGTGGGTTGTCCCCGTCCGCCAGACCGGCACAGATGAGCAGGGCAGGCCCGTGTATACCTTCTCGGGCGCGGTCAGCGAAAAGTGGGTCTTTACCTGGGTTGGGGTGGCCGTGCAGGGCACGCCTTCACCGTAGTTGCAAATTTCTCACGCCAGGCGCAGTCCACAGCAGTGGCCTGCGCTTTTTGTTTTATGGCATCTGGATGCGGCTGGGAATTGCACCCGCCTCGGTCCAAGCCTGGGCCGTCTCTTCGATGCTGGCCCAACGCACGAAGGAATACGCGCTCATCTGCTCAACAAAAGCCTCGATCTGCTGGATGCCGTCTGTGCTCGTAACGATCTTCATGGTGGATGGAGCGACCATGAGCGTAAAACTGATGACGGGGTAGTCGTGTCCGCTGTCTGCAATGGACTGCGCCAACGAGAGCGCGTCGGCCAGTTGATGCGTGCCGCCGCCCACGCGCACCAAAGCCCCGCGCGGATCGTGGACCTGGTACTGGTCGGCGCTAAGCGGGTACCACAGGCCGGCCGCCAGGTCATCGCAGCCCGGTCGATGCCCAGGACAGTTCGTGCCGCCCCACAACACGCGCGGAGTCCAGGTGTAGCCTTCGTAGGTCAACGGCTGGCGCATGGCATCCAGCTCTGTGACCAGCATGCCTGAGACTACCGAAGTGGGGTGGCCGCCAAATTGTACGATGAGGGCCGCCGCCCTGGCGCGGTCAGCGACGGCGTGCGTATGGACATCCCATTGCACGCCCAGCGCCTCGGATTTCTGGATGACCTCGGCGGCGCGCGGCTCGCCCGTCAGCCAGCCCACGTCTGCGCCGACCGACCATCGCAGGCCCAGGTCTGTAATCTGCTCGAGAAAGGCCAGGAAGGCCTCGGGGTCGGGCCACGAGTTAGGCGCGGATTCGATGTGCGTGGTGCCCGAGATGTAAAGCAGCGGTCCGCTGGCGGGGGGAGCGGGATCAGACGGCAGCGCAGCAGGTGTCTGGGTGACGGGGGCAGGCACAGGGACGGAAAAAGAACAGGCCAGGCTCACGATCAGCAGCAACGGCAGAATCATCAGTCGCATCGGTTTCATAAAGGCTCCTTGATTGCAATTCTATTGAAAATGTTTACGAGGGTATGATCCGCGTGTAAAATTTTGGTAATCAGCCGCGTCTGATAAGAAACACATCCTGGAAGGGAAATCTAATGGACAAACGCCAAGCCCTGATCGAACGCCTCGAAACATCACGCGCCATGATGATTGCGCATCTCGACGAGATCGACAAGAACCGTAAGGTCTATCCGCTGTGGACGGTACGCGAGATCCTGGCGCACCTCTCGGGCTGGGACGACGCCACGATCGGTTTCATCCGAGACCTGATGGCGGGGCGCGAACCCGCCACGCCCGCCGCGCGCGGCCTCGACGTGTACAATGCCGAAACGGTGGCCACGCGCGAAGGCCTGAGTTATGACCAGGTCTACCGCGAGTACATCGAGACCCGCCGCGTGTTGCTGGACCTGATCCGCGAGATGCCCGAGGAGATGGCGACCCAGACGGCCACCCTGCCCTGGGGCGGCAAGGGCACGCTGGAGATGATCGTCATGGACATCTTTGGCTCGCACGAAGAAGAACACGCAGAAGACGTGCATAAGCTCATCCTCAGCAGCCAATAGGTCTAAACCAAAGCGACAGCCGCATGCAACAATGCGGCTGATTTTTTAGTTCTCCCGTTTCTGACATGGCGCGTCCACAGATTCCGCGAATTACACCAACCTGGAAGGGTAAATTCTGCCCAATCAGCGTAATCTGTGAACACTCTTTTCTCTTTCCCACTAACACGGAAGAGCCATTTTTGAAGAAAGGCCCCCCATGACCGACATCCGAACCTTCAACCGCGACGCCTGGGACCGCCAGGTGCAATCGGGCAAGAACCCATGGACGGTACCTGTCGGCCCCGAGATCATCGCCCGCGCCCGCGCGAACGACTGGTCGGTGCTGCTGACAGAAAATATCCCTGCGCCGCGCGCGTGGTTCCCGCCCCTGCGCGGACTGCGAATCCTCGGCCTGGCCTGCGGCGGCGGGCAACAGGGTCCGATCTTTGCGGCGGCAGGCGCGGAGGTGACCATCTTCGACAACTCGCCCGCCCAACTGGCGCGCGACCGCGAGGTGGCCGAGCGTGAAGGGCTGACAATCCGCACCGTAGAAGGCGACATGCGCGACCTCTCGGCCTTCCACGACGAATCCTTCGACCTGGTCTTTCACCCCGTATCCAACCTGTTCATCCACGAGATCCGCCCCGTGTGGCGCGAGGCTGCGCGCGTGCTGAGAAAAGGCGGTACGCTGCTGGCAGGCTTTATGCAGCCCATTATGTACATCTTCGATTTCGAGGAACTGGACAAAGGGAACTTCGTGGTCAAACATAAGATTCCCTACTCGGACATCGAAGTCTATGGCGAGGAGAGGTTGCGGGTAGAGGACCGTCCCGCCGAGTTCGGCCACTCGCTCAGCGACCAGTTGGCAGGGCAGACCGAGGCAGGGCTAGCCATCGTCGGCTTGTACGAAGATCGCCACACGGGGGTCGTTCTGAGTCAGCACATCGCCACCTACATGGCCACACGGGCCGTCAAGTTGTAAAAGCCTTGCCGTTTGCCGCATCCAGATGTAAGATGTAGAAAATCAAAACAGACCCTAAAGGTTTGACGCCTTTAGGGTCTTGTAGAAAAGGAAAACCAAAAGGGTATGGACGTCAACTACTGGAACGAGTTCGCGCACGAATACGACGACCACGTCATCGACGCCTTCACATACGGGCGCTCGAAGACGGTCGGGCAGCAGGTGAAACGTTTCGCCTCGCCCGAAAAGGACGTAGCCGACTTCGGCTGCGGCCCTGGAAAAATGCTGCCCTACCTGGCGGAGAAGTTCCGCACGGTGTACGGCTACGACTTCTCGGACAAGCTGCTCGAAACGGCGCGCAAGCGTTGCAATGGGCTGAAGAACGTCCACATTGCCCAGGCCGATCTCTCGCAGCCCGTGGAGCACCTGCCGATGGTAGATGTGATCGTTTCACTCAATGCCGTGCTGATGCCCGACCCAGACCTGCGCATGAATTTCCTGCGCGGCATGGCTTCGCGCCTCAAGGTAGGCGGACACCTGGTGCTGAACGTGCCGTCGGTCGAGTCGCTGCTGTACAGTTATTTCCGGGAGACGGAATGGTGGCGCAAAATGGGCAACTCGCCGAAACAAGCCGAGTCGCTGGTGGACGCGGGCTATATCACCCAGCCGCGCCAGGTGGCGCAGGGCGTATTCATCCGCGGCACCGAGCCGACCAAGCATTACCTGCGCGAGGAACTGCTCGTGACCGCGCGCGAAGAGATGGGCCTCGAAGTGCTCGACGTGGTAAAGATGGAATACGACTGGAAGACCGAGATGGAGGATGAGGTGCCCGACTGGATGGGCGAACCCTACCCGTGGGACTGGATTATGGTGGCGAGAAAACCCTAGAGGGAGCGGACCGTGACCGACCCCGAGATCCACATTGGAGACCGCGTGCGCATTCGCTTGGACGAGAAATTCGGTTCGCGCGCAGGCTGGTATAAGGGCACGGTCTTCAAGATCGAACCCTACTCAGAGCACCGCAGTTTCCACTGGGTGGAACTCGATGCCAGCGCCCAGTCGCTTCTGGGAGT
>CALLJA010000022.1 GCA_938008865.1 uncultured Anaerolineales bacterium | reverse complement strand
GTCTTGATGACGTAGTTCAGGCCCGAGCCTGCCGCTTCGAGCACGGCCTTGAGGTTGGCGAAGACCTGGTGGGTCTGGGCGGCCACGTCGCCTTCGACCAATTCCATACGGACGGGGTCGAGCGCGATCTGGCCCGCAGTGTAGACCAGGTTCTCGATGCGCACGGCCTGCGAATACGGACCAATGGCCTTGGGGGCTTTTTCGGTGGACACGATCTTTTTGCCTTCGGTGGTGTACATGGAGCGCCTCGCGGAGTTTCAGGATGTGTGCGCCGATTCTACACCCGAAGCGGCCCCCTTCCTGGCCTCCCCCCGAATTCCGAGATATGGAATTTGGGGGGAGGGACAAGGCTAATTGTCGGCGGGCTTGTGGGCTTGGCGGAAGGCCTTGATGGCCTCGCGCAGGGCTTTGCCCGGGGTGCCAATCTGCCCGCGCAAATCCTTGAGCTGCGTGCCCAACTCCTTGAGAGTCTGGATGGCCTGTTCACGGTCGGTGACCTTGCCGTCGGCATCGAAGCCCGCGTGCTCGTTCACGATGGACTCGGCCTGCTCGTACATGGGACCCGCCTCCTGAACCGCCTGCTTGTAGGCGTCTAGCGCAGCTTGCAGGGCGGTAACGTCCTTGCCGTTCGATTTGGCCTTATCGATCATGGTTTGAATCTTCGCAGTCATCGTGTCGGCGCGGTCGATGACTTTGCCCATGCGCTCGACCGCGTTCTGTTCCCGCGTCCACAACGACTCGATGCGGGTATTGGACTTCTCGCCATCCGCAGGCGGGGTGGTCGGGTCGGCGGCAGGGGCGGCAGAGACGCTCGTCCACGGGAACGCGGCGGCCACCAACGCCAAAGCCATGGCAGCCAACAGGATATTCTTGAACCAATTGGTTTTCATCGTAAGCCTCCTTTTCAGGTTACGATGTGATTGTAGGTCCGCCCCGTTATGTCGGTATGGCAGGCATGTAAAATACCTGTAAATTCAGAAGAAAAATACAAAGGTGTGAAAGAACAAATAATTTCCGCCCTAATTTACCGACTTATCAATCCCTGCTACCCCACCCGCTTCACTACCAACATGGTCAAGTCATCGCCCAGCGGTGTGGACTGGATGAACTCGTTCAGAGACTCGTCCACGGCAGCGATCAACTCGTCGCAGGTGGCGGCCTGGTTGCCGCGCAGGGCCGCATCCGCCAGGCGCGCCTCGCCAAAGAGGTCGCCATCAGGTGAGAAGGCTTCGGTCAGGCCGTCGGTGTAAAGCAGGAAACTATCGCCGACCTGGAGCTGGATGCGACGCTCGGACATGGTCAGGCCCTCTGCCGCGCCCAGGGCGATGCCCGTGCGCGACAATTTCTGGACCTCGGAGCCGTTCACCCAAAACGGCGGATTATGCCCCGCGTTGGCGTAGGTCAGGTTGCCCGAGGCCACGTCCAGCACGGCGTAGACGGCGGTGACGAACATGCCCTGCTGGGTGTCGGGCAGCAACAGGTTGTTGACGCGGGTCAACGCCTCGGCAGGGGATTCGGTCTCGATAACGGCGGCCCGCACCAGGGTCCGCGTGAGGGCCATGAAGAGCGCGGCGGGCACGCCCTTATCGGCCACGTCCGCGATGAACAGTCCCAGGCGTCCGTTCGGCAATTCCATCACGTCGTAGAAATCGCCGCCCACCTGGCGCGCCGTGCGCCAGCGCGCCGAGATCTGCCAGCCTGAGGGCGAGGGCAGGGTTGTGGGCAGAAAGGTCTGCTGGATCTGGCGGGCCAGTTGCACCTCGGTTTCGAGGCGCTCGCGCACCACCATCTCGCGCTGCAACAGGTCGTTCTGGATGGCGAGCGCGGCCTGCTGGGCGATGCCGTTGATGATCTCCACGCGGCGGGTGCGGAAGCGCCGTCCGCCCTCGGCCTCCTCCACCAGCATGACCCCGAACAGGTCGTTCTTGATCGAGAGCGGGACGGCCATCAGCAGGCGTCCGTCGGAGCGCAGTTCGGCCTCATCCTCCTCGACCCTGGGCTTGACCTTCAACCACTGGCGCGGTTTGGCCCTGGGCTTGAGCGCGTGCGTCAACAGACGATTCTGCTCGCAGGCGGCATCCAACAGCGGGAAATCTCCCAGCGCAAAGGGATGCGCCCACAGCGCGGCGTGGTCGTCCCCGCCCAAGCCGTATTCCTGGTCGGGCAGGAAGACCTCTTCTTCGGGGTCCCACAGGTAGAGGGCCACGCGCTGGATGCCGACCAGGATCGGCATGATGCGGATGATGGTCCCGAGGATCTCGTCTAATTCGCTCAGGCTGACGACGGCCTGCGCCACCTGCAAGAGGGCCGCCGAGGCGTAGGCCTGCTCCTGCGCCGAATCGTACAGTCGCGCGTTCTCGATGGCCACGGCGGCGTAACTGGCGAAAGTGGTGGTCATGGCCTGGGCCTCGTGACCGTAGCGGCCCGCCGTGTGATGCGCCAGGGTGATGACTCCCAATGGCTGGTCGCCCACGCGTAAGGGCGCGATCAGCGAGGAATAATTTTCGTCGAACCCCATCGCCAGGCCCGAGGGCAACATGGGGTCCTCGGGCTTGCGGATGACGGGCGCATCGGCGAACAGGGCGCTGACCAGCCCAATGGAGGCATCCGCCGACTCGAGGCGGGCCTTCTCGATGGCGTCCCCATCCCCCCCGTGGACGGCGGCCAGGAACAGCCCGCCGTCGCCCGCCAGCCAGATGGCGGCCACGTCCACGGGCAGGTTGCGCTCAAGTTCGGTCAGGATGGTGTCGAGCACCTGGTCCACGCCCACATTGGCCGAGACCAGGCCCGCCACCTCGCGCAGACTATCGGCCACCTGGCGCCGCCAGCGTTCGGAGCGGTACAAGTCGGCGTTGCGGATGGCCGAAGCGATCGAGTCGGCCACCGTCTCAAAGATCAGGCGATCTTCCTCATCGAAGGCGTTGACCTCGTCCGATTGGACGTCAAGGATGCCGACCACGCGGTTGTTATAGCGCAGGGGCACGGTCAGTTCGGAGCGGGTGTTCTTGGGCGGCAGGGGCGAGGGCGTGTAGCGCGGGTCGGCGGTCACGTCGTTGAGCAGGGCGGTTTCGCCATTGCGTGCCACCCACGGGATGATGCCCTGCGGCTCATCGAGGGCGATGGCGTATCCCTCCAGCGACTTGGAGCGTTTGCCGCTGCCCGCTTCATATTCGATCAGGCGGCGGTTGGGATGCACGGTGAATAGCTGCACGTGCGGATACCCGAAGCGGTCGTGGATCAGCGAGGCGGCGTCATGCATCAATTCGCGCAGGTCGAGCGTGGAGGTCAGGCCTTTGCTGACCTCGGCCACCAGGGTCAACTGGTCGGCGCGGCGGCGCAGGTCACCGTACAGGCGCGCGCCTTCCACAGCGCGGGCCACGTTATCCGCCAGCGCGTTCAGGATCAGCAGGTCGTTGGGATGAAAGGCATTCAGGCGGTCGCTTTGCACGTCGAGCACGCCCAGCACGCGGTCCTCGATCTTGAGCGGGATGACCACCTCGGAGCGCGTCTCGGGCAGGCTGTCTATGAAGCGGTAGCGCGGGTCGGAACGCACGTCGGGGCTGGCCGCCTGCTCACCCGTCTGGGCGGCGGAACCGATCAGGCCGAGGCCCAATTCCACCTCCCGCGGGAAGGACATTTTTTTACGCCCCTTGCGCGGAGCCGTGGCGCTCGAACGAAAGCGCAGCGTCCGCGCTGCGGGTTCAAGGGTAAAAATGGCAACGGAATAAAAATGAAAGGTCTTCTGGATGAGTTCGGTCACGCGGCGCGTGAGTTCGTCTACGTTGAGCACATTGGCGATCTGGGCGCTGACCTGGCGCACAAGATTGATCTGCCCGAGGCGGAAGCGCTCGACCTCGACACGGTGCGCGGCGTACAGCCCCACCGCCACGATGCGCGCCAGGCCGTCGAGCAGGGCCAGCTCCTCGCGGGAGAATTTCGGTCCCTGCGGACGGGTGATCTGCAACGCGCCGAGGATGAAGCCCTGGTCCTCGAGCGGGACGGCGGCCACCGTCTGCGGGGACGGGCTGCGGCGAGTGCCGTTATTGACGTACAGGCGGCGGTTTTGGATGACGCAGCGCATGCCCTCGTGCGGAGGCTGGCTCGGGAAGAGGCGCTCTTCGTCCCAATCGGGCAGGCGAAAGAGCGACTCGTGCAGCCACACGTCCGCCTCGCCCTGCACCAGTTGCCGCGCAACCGACACAATGCGGTCGCGCTGGGCGGTGAGAGAGGAGGTGCTGACCAGTTGCTCCCCCAGGCTGGCAAGCGTGCGCCAGTCCCAGGCCTCGGGATGGGCGGCGCGGGGCGCGGCGTTCATGCGTTCAACTTCTCCGCTTGCTGAGGATTAAGCGGTTTCCCCCGTCGGGCGAAGACTCATAGCGCACTTCGTCCATGAGTTTGCGCATCAGGTAGATGCCCAGGCCGCCGATCTGGCGGTCGGAGAGATCGGCCTTCAGGTCAGGCGGGCGGACCGAGCCCGGGTCGAAGGGCTGCCCGTGGTCATGCAGGATGATGGTCAGCAGGGCGCCGTCCATGCCGCAGACGATCTCCAACTCGCCATCAGTCACACCTTCATAGGCGTGCTCGATGATATTCGAGGCGGCCTCGTCGGCGGCCAACTGGATCGAGTAGATCTCCTTGTCGTTGAACCCACCCTCGCGGGCGGTCTCCGCAACGAGATCACGGATCGCATCCAGGTATTGGAAGTCGGCAGGGAACCTGACCTTGCGCATGGACATAATCAAAAGCCGCCCCGGCGTTGGCGTCGGAGGCGGCATCCTTCCTCAATACGTTATTCTGCGACGCGCAGGCGGCTAGAAGTTGCCGACGGCGGCCAGGGGATCATCGAAGGTCTTGAACAACTCGGTGAAGCCCGCCAGTTCGAGGGCTTCCTGGATGCGGGACGGGACGCCCGCCAGGACGACCTCACCGCGGTTGTAGCGTTTGCACGTACGCTGGCTGGCAAGCAGGGCGCGGAACCCCGCGCTGGACATGTACTCCAGTCCGCTCATATCCACAACGATCTTGAAGCGGCCCGATTCGGTGATGGTATCCAGGGCCTGGCTGAACTGCGGCGCGGTGGCGCTGTCGATGCGGCCTTTCAGCACGAGCATGTCACAGTGCTTGAATTCCTTGTTGGTGATTTCCATAAACGGATCCTCCGTGATCGAATTGGCAACTGCTTGAACCAGTTGGAAAAATTATATCACGAGACATCCGCAACCCGCGCAACGGGAAATGGAATAAAATCGGGATATGAACCGCGCCCGCAACCTGAGCATCGACAGCCTGCGCCTGATCGCCACGCTGGAAGTCATCGCCCTGCACGTCTCGTTCAGCCGCCTGCCCGATTCGGTCAACGTGTTGATCCGTTTGCAGGCGCGCTGGGCCGTGCCGTTCTTTTTCATCGTCAGCGGATATTTCTTCGCCCAGCGCCTGGCCGACCCCAAACGCGCCGACGTGCGCCCCGCGCTCTACCGCTTGATCTGGCTGTTCGTGCTGTGGAGCATCCTGTACATCCCGATGGTGATCGCCGAGCACGACGTCAAGGAAGTTTTCCGCCGCCTGCTCTTTCCCAGTTTCATCTACATCGGTGAATACTTCCACTTGTGGTTCCCCAGTTCGCTGGTGCTGGGATTCATCACCCTGCTATTCCTGTTCCACTACAAACTGGAAAAGTGGATTCCCCCGCTCTCGCTGGGCATCCTGGCCCAGATCCTGCTGGCGGGCGCGTACAACCAGGCTTTTGACCTCAAATTCCCCTTCGACTTCGTGATCGCCCGACACTGGCTCTCGGTCCCCGCCCTGGCCCTGGGCGTGTGGCTCTTCCGCCGCGGGCCGTTGAACCGCGGGCTGGCCCTCGCGTTGACGGTCGGCGGGCTGGGCCTGCAACTCTTCGAGACCTGGTTCCTGTACACGCGTTTCGACATCCCCATGACCGAGCACGAGGTGCTGCTCGGCACCCTGCCCTTTGCGCTGGGGATCGCCAGCCTGGGTCTGAGCGGCATCCGCTGGCTGGAGAATCCCACCCTGAGCGCCTGGGGACGGGACTACTCGCTCGGCGTGTACCTTATCCACATGATGGTCATCTTCGCCGTTGGGCGGGCGGTCCGGGCGTTGGTCCCCGCGCTGGATTCGTTTGCCGCCTGGGAGGCCCTGTATCCATTCCTGGTGCTGGCGCTCAGCATCGGGGGCTTTTCCGCCCTGCGCCGCTGGTGGCCTGCGGGCTTTAAGTTCCTGATGGGCGACCACATCCCGCCGCGTAGTTGACACGCCTTCCCTATTCGAGTATCCTTGCAGGCGTCCGGGCAGGCCCGGCGCGGCAGAACCTTGCGAACCCCGCCAGGGCCGAGAGGCAGCAACGGTAAGGAAGTGTCTCTGGGTGCCGCCGGTTTCCTGCCCGGATATTTTTTCACCCCTTCCCCGCCCATGTCACGCTGGACCCTTCCCCTTCTGGCTCTCGTCCTCGGCATTGCGCTCGGCCTGGTATATGGCTGGGTTGTCTCGCCGGTCCAATACGTGGATACGACGCCCGATACGCTGCGCGCCGATTACCGCGCCGATTACGTGTTGATGGTGGCCGAGGTCTATCAGACCGAGCAGAATCCCGAACAGGCTGTCCGACGGCTGGCCGTCCTGGGCAGCCAGTCCCCGGGTGAGATTGCCGCGCAAGCGTTGGCCGACGCCCGCCAGTTGGGATTCTCAGAAGCCGACCTGGCCCTGCTGCAAAGACTGACCACAGCCATGCAAGCCTGGCAGGGGATGGCGCCATGAGACGCTTTCCCTGGCTGGCATTGCTGTTGCTGCTGGCGGGCGCGGGCGCCGGCGTGCTGTATGCGTGGGTCGTTGCGCCTGCGCCTTTCAAGGATACCGCGCCGAGCACCCTGCGCACCGACTTCAAGGATGAGCTGCGCGCGTTGATCGCCTCCGCCTACGCCTCGAACCACGACCTGGAACGTGCCCGCGCGCGCCTGGCCTTGTTGGGAGACGCGAACCCGCTGGCCGCGCTCAACGCCCAGGCCCAGCAGATGCTGGCGGCGGGCAAGCCCTTCGAGGATGTGCAGCAGGTGGCCCAACTGGCCGCGGATTTGCAACAGCAGGCCTCGGCCGCTGCGCCCCAACCGACCCGCCCGCCTGTCACGTCCACGCCCATCCTGGTGATCACACTGCCGCCCGGCTCGACGCCCGGCCTGACCGAGACCATCATCCCCGAGCAGGTCATCGAACCGCCCGCCACGGTCAGCACGGCGACGCCGCGCCCCACCCGCACCCCCACGCCCCTGCCCGGGCGCGCCTACGAACTGACCGCGCAAGATACCCTGTGCGAAACGGATTTACCGGAAGGCCTGTTGCAGGTCATCGTGACCGACGCCCGCCGCAGGCCGGTGGCCGGCGCGGAGATCATCGTCACCTGGGACGGCGGCGAGGAGCGCTTTTTTAGCGGATTCAAACCCGAATTGGGGAATGGCTATGCCGATTTCGTGATGCAGGCCGGCCTCGTGTACACCGTCCGTGTGGGAGCGGGCGGCGTGCCGGTCACGAACGTATCCCCGCCCGCCTGCACTTCGACGGACGGCGCATCGTT
>CALLJA010000021.1 GCA_938008865.1 uncultured Anaerolineales bacterium | reverse complement strand
CCGACATCGTCCAGAAAGAAAGCGAGGGCCGCCGCGCCGAGGAAGGCCAGGGTCAGGACATACCCCGCGCGATTGTGTCTCGTCAGCAGAACGGAAAGCCCCGCCAGAACGAGCGCCGCCCCGAAACTTGCGAGGGATAGGACGATCTTGTAAACGAGATTGTCAGGCAGGGCGGGATGCAGACCCACAGCGACGATCAGGCCAAAGGCCAGCCAGAGCGCGGCGTCGAGCAGGATCAGCGCCAGGGTCACGGTCACGGAAAGCGGACGATGGGTCATGGAAGACTCCTCTTGCCTCTACTGAAATTATATGCCAGTTCCGCCCCGCTCGGCAACAAAAACTCCCGCCGAACTTGTGTCGACGGGAGCCGCTTTCACTTTCTATTTTCCACTTTCTCCATACAGCTTGCGATGCACTACACTCAATGCACGGACCTGCTCTGCGGCGTGATACGACGACCTCACCAACGGATTCGACTCGACCCACTGGAAGCCGATCTCCTTGCCATAGTCGCGCAATTCGGCGAACTCTTCCATGGTGTAGTAGCGCTGCATGGGCAGGTGCTTCTTGCTCGGCTGGAGGTACTGGCCGATGGTCAGGATGTCCACGCCCCAACTGCGTTGGTCGCGCATCACGGCCTTGACCTCATCCATCGTCTCGCCCAGGCCAAGCATGATGCCGCTCTTGGTCAGCACCTCGGGGTCGAGCTTCTTGGCGTTGCTCAGGGTGGCGGCGGCCCACTCGTAGTTATCCTGCGGCTGGACGGTCTTGAACAGTCGCGGCACAGTCTCCACGTTGTGGTTGAGGATCTCGGGACGGGCATCCATCACGATCTTGAGCGCCTCGACGCTGCCCTTGAAATCGGGGATCAGCACTTCGATGGAACAGCCAGGCAGCAGTTCACGGATGCGGCGGATGACCATCGCGAAGATTGGCGCCCCGCCGTCCCGCCGCTCGTCGCGATTGACGGAGGTGATGACGGCGTGCTTCAGGTTCATGGTCTTGACGGCCTGCGCCACGCGTTCGGCCTCGCCCCAGTCGAGCAAGGCGGGCTTACCGTGTTTGATGTCGCAGAAGGCGCAGGTGCGGGTGCACACGTCGCCCAGCATCAGGAAGGTGGCTGTGCCGCTGCCCCAGCACTCGCCCATGTTCGGGCACATGGCTTCTTCGCAGACGGTATGCAATTCCTTCGAACGCATCAGGGTTTGCAGGCGCTCGTACACTTCGCCCGAGGGCGCGCGCACCTTGATCCACTCGGGGCGGCGCAGTGGACGGGATTCAACTTGAGGGTTAACTCGGTCTCGGGTAGGGGTGGCTGCCATAAGTTCCTTTATGTCATTGCGAGGAGCGAAGCGACGAAGCAATCTCATACATCGGGTCGCCCTTACTTTTTCTTGACGATCAGTCTCAAACCTCTGACTTCGACGACCTCGACGCGGTCGCCCTTACCGATGGGTTCGGACCCCGGGGCGGATTCCGCGCTCCACAACTCGGACTCCACCTGCACCTGGCCCGCATCCCCCGCCCAACTGCGGACGGTCCCCGTCTGGTGTGCCAGCGTCTCCGCCCCCATGCGGATCGGTCCGTGCTGGGCGCGCAGGGCGATGAGCATGATGACGAAGAACAGGGCGCCCAGGCCCAGCCCCACCGCCACCACCAGCGGTACCGACACCTGCTGGAACTGCGGCGTGCCCGGTGAGTTGAACAGCACCAGCGCGCCGACGATGAACGAGCCCACACCCGCCGCCGTCAACGCGCCGTGCGTGGGCGCCTTGATGTCGAGAACGAACAATACGAAGGCCGTGGCGAGAAAGATCAGCCCGAACCAGTTGACGGGCAGCACGCCCATGCCGTACACCGCCAGCGACAGGCACACCACGCCGATGAAGCCCGCCACCCATCCGCCCGGGCTGGAGAGTTCGATCAGGATGGCTTGCACGCCGATAGACAGCAGCAGGAAGACCACGTTCGAATCAGTCAGCAAAAGCAGCAGACGCTCGATCAGGCTCATTTCCAGCGGCTCGGCGCGCGCGGTGCCCGTGTTCAGCACGCGCGGACCATCGGGCATCTGCACCGTGAAACCGTTCAACGCTTCGAGCAGGTCGTCGGTGTTGTCGACCACAAAGTCGATCAGCCCGGCCTCGAGCGCCTCATCCGAGGTGACGGCCTTGGCCTCGGTGATCATCGACTCGGCCAACGCCACCACCTTTTCGCCGCGGCGCGTCGTCAGTGAACGCACCAGGCTGGTCAGCGCTTCCATCTCCTTGGCCTTCATCGTTTCGCCCAGGTCCTCGCCGCTCCCGCCGACCGGGCTGGCTGCGCCGATCAGCGTCTCGGGCGCCATGGCCGACGCGTGCGCCGACATGGTGACAATCGCGCCTGCGCTGCCCGCCCAGGCTCCGCGCGGAGAGACGTACACGATGACCGGCACGTTGCTGGCGCGGATGGCCGCCACGATCTCCTTCATGGTGGCGATGCTCCCGCCGGGCGTGTCCAGCTCGATGATCAGGGCCTCGGCCCCGCGCCCCTCGGCAGTCCGAATGCCGCGCTGGATATATTCCAGCATGGGCGGCATGATGGCCCCGTCGGCTTTCATCACCAGCACCAGCGGCGCGCCGCTCTGCGCCTGTGCGGCCTCCACGGCCAGCAGACACACGGTCAACATGATCAGAAACAGACGGATGGCTTTCATGCTCGGGATTATAACGCTTTCGCCGGTATAATTCGCGCCATGAAACGCCTGGCTCTCTTTAGCGGTTTGATCGGTCCTGTCCTCTTTGCGGTCATGCTCGCGGTGCTGACCCTGCTGCAATTCGACTTCCTGCGCGGCCTGGGTTGGGACCCGCTGCGCGACCCCACCTTCGACTGGCCCAGCGGCAACGCCCTCGGTCCCTACGGAGTCTGGATGACGCTGAC
>CALLJA010000020.1 GCA_938008865.1 uncultured Anaerolineales bacterium | reverse complement strand
AGTAGAGCAGGGGCGAGCTGGAGCATCCGCCGGTGATGCCGGCGTTGTAGAGGCGTTCGATGTACGAGCCGGCCCAATAGCCCAGCGGCACGTCGGCGAAGCGCAGGACCTGCGCATTGCTGTCGATCTCGATGGTGACCGTGGCCGCTCCGTTCTGGAGCCGCACGTTGTAGCCGTCGACGGTGGCAGAGAGTACCTGCACGCTGATGTTGTTGGTCGAGTCGGTGAAGGTCTCGCCCACGCTCCAGATGGCGCTGGCGTCTCCGTTGTCGGCGTTGCCGTCAGAATTCGTGTCGACCACGTGCGCGGGGCGGCTGTCAGTGGGGCGGTTGGGTTCCACCTCGTGGATGATGATGCCTTCGCCCGGCAGTTTGACGTCATACCCAACCTGGCGGCGCGCCTCGACCGTGTAGAAATATCCCGAAGTGCCGAAGGGCAGCGAGGCCATCAGGTACGCGCCCGGGGTCAGGCCGTCTGACACGGGGGCGGCGGAGGCCGAAAGGGTGTACCTCAGGTTGGAGGGCACCCAGCCGAGCATGTTCTTGTGGTACATGATGGTGTGCTGGCCCAGGCAGCCATACCTGCTGTGGCTCAGTCGGCCGCAGTCGGACCAGGTGTCACTCATCACGTCCCAGCGGTTGTCGTAGGTCGCGCCAAAATTGCCCGAAGAATGCGGCAGGCCGAAGGCGTGGCCCATCTCGTGTGACATGACGGTGATCGAGCTGTAGCCCCACGGCGGCTCCCAGGTCATCGGCCAGACCTTGCTCACGCCGTCTAGGGTCATCCAATGGCCGCCGCCCCAGGCAAAACCGTCCAGTTCGGCGTTGAACATCAGGTTGATGCCGGTCACGCCGGCAAAGTTGACGTAGGGGTCGGCTACGGCGGTGCAGTCGGTGGCGGCGCGCCCGTGGTCCAGGGCGCCGTTATACACGTAGTAGGAATACGGCCGCGGCAGAGTGAACCAGCCCACGGCTGTGCTGCCCGTGACGTTGATGAAGTTGTACGATATCTCGCGCCAGTAGTGATTCAGGCCAGGGAAGACCGAGCCATACATATCCTGGAAATAAGCCAAGTCTTTCGGTTCGCTGGAATTATCTGCGAACTTGCACATGATGGAGATGAAAGGCTGTGCCCCGCTGACCGCCGACGGGCCGACGTTCTGCGCCGATGGGTCCTGCGCCACGGACTCGGCTTGCAGGACTGCGGGCTGGACAGCCGTCCCCGAAACGGTCACCCGCTGACGGTTCAGGGCCAGCAGGCCGCTGTCGGGCAGGGCCGTGTTTTCGTCTAGGTCCAGGCGGGTGGTTGTCCCCGCTCCATCGGTGACGAAGTACAGCGGGCCGGCTGACTCCGAACCTTGCGGACCGTCGCCCCAGATGATCGAGAGCCAGCCCGTGATGGACTGCGTCTCTGCTGCCTGCGCCCCGGCCGGTTGCAGGCCCGAGAACGCCAGCGCTGCGATGAAGGCTGCGGTGAAGAAACTGCGTACAAACATCCTTGCGTTCATGTTTCTCCTCTTGGTGATTGAGTAGTGCGTGGCTTCAATGCAGCGATTGATAACACGAAACGCTGGTGACGAACATCACAAATTCATTCCTTTCCAAAGCGTAAACTCAAAGGCCGTCCGCACAGCGCGGACGGCCTTTGAGTTTTAAGAAAAGAGCGTTACGGTAATTTGAAGGTTTTGACGAGGAAAACGGCCATCTGCGCGCGGTTGACGGCAGAGGTGGGACAGTAGTTGCCGCCGCCGCACCCGCTGGTGATGGCCTCAGCGGCGAGTTGTTCGA
>CALLJA010000019.1 GCA_938008865.1 uncultured Anaerolineales bacterium | reverse complement strand
GCCCTGCTCAGTCCGCTGCTGGCGCGCGAGGTGGATTTCTTCAGCATCGGCACCAACGACCTGACGCAGTACACGCTGGCCGCCGAGCGCGGCAATCCGCTGCTCTCGGACCTGGCCGATGCCTTCCACCCGGCCGTGCTGCGCCTGATCGGCGAAGTGGCCGAAGCGGCCCACGCCGCAGGAAAATGGGTCGGTGTGTGCGGCGAATTGGGCGGCGACCCGTTGGCCGCTCCCGTGCTGATCGGCCTGGGCGTGGACGAATTGAGCCTCACCCCGGGCGGAATCCCGAAGATCAAATCCATCGTGCGCTCGGTGGATACCACTGAGGCCCGCCGCTTGGCCGAACAGGTGACAAAGGCTGAGAGCGCCGCCGAGGCCCGCCGCCTGGCGCGGCAATTTCTGGAAGGATAACCCATGAGACTGCAAGGAAAAAAGATTGTCACTTTTGTGGCTGAAGGCGTGGAAGACCTGGAATATTACGTCCCGCTCATGCGCTTGCAGGAAGAAGGCGCGCAGGTGCTGAGCGCGGGCCTGGACCTGAAGCCTGTGCGCGGCAAGAACGGCCTGATCATCACCCCCGACACCACCGTCGACTCGCTCAAGGCCGAAGACCTGTTCGCCCTGATCCTGCCTGGCGGCTGGGCGCCCGACAAACTGCGCCGTCACACCGTGGTCACCAACCTCGTCCGCCAGGTGGACGCGGCGGGCAAGCCGATCGGCGTCATCTGCCACGGCGGGTTGATCGCCATCTCGGCGGGCATCGTCAAAGGACATCGCGCCACGGGTTCACTGGGCATCAAGGACGACTTGGTCAACGCGGGCGCGGCCTGGGTGGACGAACCCGCCTTCCGCGACGGGAACCAGGTCTGGGGCCGTGTGGTGGCCGACATCCCCGACTTCTGTCGGGAACTGGTTGCGATTCTGGTAGAATACGCGGGCGGACAAAAATAACCTTCCCTTTGTCCCGCTTGCGCAATCACACCCGCCGATGCCGCATGGACCGTCATGCCCGTCGGCGCGGGTGATTCTCCCGTCATACGAAAGGCAACCAGCATGTCCAAAAGCAAAAACCCCGCCCCCAAGAAGTGGACCACAAACCAGGTCATCTTTGGGATCATTTCCTTCATCATCCTGCTCTCGATGGTCCTGTCGCTGTTTTCGAACTGATGGGCAGGCTTCTGCTCGTTGGCGCGGGCGGCTTTCTCGGCTCGATCCTGCGCTACCTGGCCAGCGGTTGGGTTCAACAATGGCTGCAAACCGCCAGTTTCCCGTTTGGGACGCTGGCGGTCAATGTTTTGGGCTGCCTGGTGATCGGCTTCCTCTCGCAACTGGCCGACGCGCGCGGCGTGTTCACACCCGAGACGCGCGCGCTGGTCTTTGTGGGTGTGCTGGGCGGGTTCACCACCTTCTCGACCTTCAGCAACGAGACCTTCAACCTGCTGCGCGATAACGAGGTCATCCCCGCCCTGGCCAACCTGAGCGCCCACATCGTATTGGGATTGGGCGCGGTTTGGCTGGGACGCGCCCTGGCCTACTGGCTCTGGAGGTAGACATGCTCCCCGAAGAATCCGTGCTGCTGCGCATCTTCATCGGCGAAAGCGACAAACTGGACGGCAAGCCGCTGTACGAATGGCTGGTGGCACAGGCCAAACAGCGCGGGATGGCGGGCGCCACCGTCCTGCGCGGGATGATGGGCTTCGGCGCGCACTCGAAGATCATCCACACCTTCAAGATCGAACGCCTGTCCGAGGACCTGCCCATCGTGGTGGAGATCGTCGACAGTGCGGAGAAGGTCGAGGCCTTTCTGGCTTTCGCCGAGAGCCGCATCCAGCGCGGGATACTGGCCACCACCGAGGCGGTCCGCGTGCGCGTCTATCGCGGCGGGAAGGTGGAATAATCCACGCCGCAAGGAGTACTTGCGGAGCCGTTTTCGCCCTCTGGTATAATCCCTCAACGCGGTGCAGGTTTGCCGCGTTTTATTCTGAATAATGTCATTGCGCAGCAATCCCCTGTTTCATGAGACTGCTCCGACGCTGCTCTTCTCGCAATGACATGAGGACATTTTATGCTCGACAAACTGCAAGGCATCGAAGAACGCTACGAACAACTCGGCAGTGAACTGCTCGAGGTCGGTTCGGATTATCAGCGCGCGGCCGAGATCAACAAGGAGCGCGTGGACCTGGAACCCATCGTCGAGAAGGCGCGCGAATATCGTCAGGCTCTGAAAAGCCTGGACGAGGCGCAGACCATCCTCCAATCCGAGAGCGACTCGGAACTGCTGGCGCTGGCCAAAGCCGACGTGGACGACCTCACTCCCAAGATCGAAATCCTCGAAAAAGAGATCAAGACCCTGCTCGTGCCGAAAGACCCGCGCGATGACAAGAACGTCATCGTTGAGATTCGCGCGGGCGCGGGCGGCGACGAAGCCGCTATCTTCGCAGCGGATCTATTCCGCATGTACACGCGCTACGCCGACGGTTACCGCTGGAAGACCGAGATCATGTCGGAGAACGCCATCGGCGTGGGCGGTTACAAGGAAGTCATCTTCGAGATTCGCGGCAAGGGCGCGTACTCGAAACTAAAATATGAATCGGGCGTACACCGCGTGCAGCGCGTGCCCGCCACCGAGGCGCAGGGACGCATCCACACCTCCACCGCCACCGTGGCCGTGCTGGCCGAAGTGGACGACGTGGAGATCGACATCCCCGACAGCGACATCGAGATCGAGGTCTACCGCTCCTCGGGCGCGGGCGGCCAGAACGTGCAAAAGAACTCGACCGCCGTGCGCCTGTACCACAAGCCGACGGGCATGATCGTCACCTGCCAGGATGAGCGCTCACAGTTGCAGAACAAACTGCGCGCCCTGAGCATCCTGCGCGCGCGCCTGTACGAGATCGAGGAAGCCAAGCGCCGCGCCGAACTGGAAGCCGACCGCCGCTCGCAAGTGGGATCGGGCGAACGTTCCGAAAAGATCCGCACGTACAATTATCCGCAGAACCGTGTCACCGATCACCGCATCGGCGTTTCGAGTTACAACCTGCCCGCCGTCATGGACGGCAGCATCGAACAATTTATCGAGGAACTCTCCACTCGCGACGAAGCCGACCGTCTGGCCTCCACAGGCGGGGATGACGACGACGAATAAA
>CALLJA010000018.1 GCA_938008865.1 uncultured Anaerolineales bacterium | reverse complement strand
TCGGGGCGGAAGCAGGAATCGTAATCGTAGCCGAGGATCAGGCGATATGGCACGGGGCTGTTCGGGTCGGGCATGGATAACTGACTGGCGGTATCTGCCAGGCCCAGCGCATTCAGGATGACCTGGCGCTCGTTGGGGTCCTGCCCCACCGTGTAATCCACCAGCACCGAGACAGCGTAATTGGGATTATCCGCAGTGGAGATAGTCGTGTCGTAGCCCATGTAGTTCAGGTTCGAGGCGGCCAGCAGGTCCTGGTTTGCAACGGCGGTCCCGTTCTGCACGTCGATTCGGAGGGCCTGGCGCACCTCCGCCACCTGCGAAAGTGTGGTCGCTTCCAGCAGCATGGCTTGCAGGGCTTTCTCGTCGGGCAGCAGCACGGCGGCGCCTCCGGGCGTCATCCACGAGGTGACGTAGGGCGGGCGGATGTAGTAACCGCGGATGTCGGCGTTGGTCATGCGCGGGGCGTAAGGCGCCAGTTTGAGCATATCGCCCAGGCCCAGGTCGGTGACGATCACGCTGGAGAAATCCTCGTACAGTTGCGGGACCTTGCTGAGCGTGTCGGTGCGCAGCGCCTGGTCGAAGATGGAGCGCAGCACTTCCTGCTGACGGCGGCCGCGGTCGAAGTCGCTGGACTTGGAACGTGAGCGCGCGTACCACAGCGCCAGGTCCCCGTCCATGTGGACGTAGCCCGGGCCGACGGTGTACAGCCACCAGTTGTCCTCGTTGTATGGGTCGTAACTCGGGTCGATCAGCCGCCAGTCGGTATAGGCGCAGCCGACGGGCACGTCCACCCCACCGAGGGTATCCACAATACGGCGGAAACCGTCGAATTCGACCATGGCGGTGTGGTCGATGCGAATGCCAAGGTTATACGCAATCGTGTCTTTCAGCAGGCCTGCTCCCCCGCCCGCATAGCCCGATAGTTCGCCGCTCTGGTAGGCGGTGTTGATACGCTGCATCCCGACCGTGGGAATGTAGATCCACAGGTCGCGCGGGATGGAGATAAGCGAGACCTGCCCTTCTTTGGGCCACAAGATGGCAATGACCAGCGTGTCGGTACGGTAGGACGAACCCGGACGTTTGTCCGAGCCGATCAGCAGGAAGTTGACGGTCTCATTGTCGGTCAGCGGCGGCAGGGCCGTCGGCTGGAGGCTGGGGTCGGCGGCAGGCGGCGGGGCAACCGAGGTTGGGAATAGCGAACTGAGGTCCACGGTGGGCGTGGCGTCCACGGGCGGGATGGGCGTAGCCGAGGCCGTGGCAGTCGGCAAGAGTTGGATCACGTCGTATGGCGTGGGCGTGTAGAGCGAAGGTTGGAAGGGGGTGGGCGTGGCGGTGGCGTTCGGCGCGACAGTGACCAGCAGGAACGGCAGGGCCTGCGTCGGTGGGGCGGGCGGCGCGGAACAGGCCGTCAGGCTGGCAAACAACGTCAGCGCGGCCAACAGGTTGAAGGTCGGGCGAAGGGAATGGGTTGATCGCATGAAAAGGCGCAGGGCGGCCGATATCCTCCCAAAAGGTTATGGGGGGAACGGCGTGAGCGTGGCCGTGGGCGGCTCGGTGGGCGCGTTGGTGCTGGTCGGCTCGGACGTGTTCGAAGGCTGCGGCGTGTTGGTCGACGGTTCAGTGGGTGCGTCAGTCGGGAACCCGGTGGAGGTCGGGAATTCTGGCACCGTGGTGACACCCGGTGTAAGGGTCGGGACGATGCGCGGCGGCGTATTTGGCACCCACAGCAATTGTCCCACGCGGATGTTGGTGGAAACGCCCAGGCAGTTGGCCTGCTGCAACTGGCCGACGCTGGTGGCATACATGCTGGCAATGCGGAAGAGCGTATCGCCCGGCTGGACGGCGTAACGCACCCAGCCGAAGGGCGGTCCGCAGGGCGGGACGGGCGTATTGTTGACCACCAGCGGCGGGACGTAGAGCGTGGCGCCCGGCACGAGCGATTCGCTCAGCAGGCAGTTGGCGGCCGTCAATTGCGCAGACGTGGTGTTGTAACGCGAAGCCAGCCCCGCCAGGGTATCGCCTGGCAGGACCGTCACCGCCACCCAACCCGCAGGCGGACTGCAGGACGGCGGCGGCAATGGGGTGTGTGTGAGGGTTGGGAATTCGGTGGGCAGGATCGGCGCGCTGGATGTGTTGGTGGCCGTCACAAATGGCGGCGAGGTAGGCACCAGGCTTTCGGTGGCCGTAAGCTGTGGCTGGGTAAAACTTTCAGAGAGGGCAAGGGAAAATCCCCCGACAACCAGGCCGAGGGATAGAAGCGCAATGAAGGCCGCCGTGCCAAACTGGCGCAGACCCTGCATTTATCTGGTCCCTTTTTCGCCCGCGGGTCGTTCGAAATGCTCCTCCTGCGAGATCGGCAGGAGCACGCTGAACGTGGAGCTGATCCCCGCTTCGCTTTCCACCCAGATGCGTCCATGCTGGGCCTCGGTGAGCGTCTTGGCAATGGACAGCCCCACGCCTGTGTCGCCCACACCCTGGATCAGGACATTGTCGGCGCGATACAGGCGGGTGAACACACGCGGCAGGTCTTCGGCTGGGATGCCGCCGCCCGTGTCGCTGACCTGGATGAGGACGAAATCCTGGCTTTCTTCGTTCTTCAATTCGACCTTGAGCCTGATCGTGCCTTCGACAGGCGTCGCCGAACCTGCGTTTTGTAGCAGATGCACAAGGATCTGTTGCAGCGCCTCGCGGTCCGCGTAAATGGGCGGCAGGCGCTTGGGCAGTTCCAGGTGGATGGAAATGTTCTTCTCGCGCACCTGGTTGCTGGTATAGCTCATGGCGTTATCGATCACCGCATTCAGGTCGGCGGGTTCCAGCTTGAGATCGGCCAGCCCCGTCTCGAGCGTGTTGAGCTGGATCATATCTTCGATCAGGTTGTTGATGCGCTCGATGGAGGCTTTGATGCGCTCGACGAATTTACGTTGTAAAGAACCGAGGATACCGACCGACTCGCCCAACAGCAGGTCGGTGTAGCCGATGATGGAAGAAAGCGGCTGGCGCAGTTCCTGCGAGATCGAAGCGATCACCTCGGCCTGCTCCGTCGAGCGGACGGCGTGGTGGCCCTTCTCGTATTCGAGCAGCTTCATGTTGGCGTCGGCCAGTTGATTTTGGAGATGGGCCACCTGTTCGAGGGTGACGCGCAATTCCTTCTCCACCTGACTGACCTCGACGCCCTGATTGGCGCGAATCCTGGCTTGCAGGTCAAGGTTCTCTTTTTGCAGGTGCTCGACGATCTTCTGGGATTCTTCCTGGGCGGCGCGCAAAGCGGCCAGGTCGGGGTTCTTGGCAGACTTTCTGCTCTCCAGTTCCTGGAGCAATTCCTGCGTGCGCTGTTCCAATTCCTCGATGCGCTTCTTCGACATCTCCAGCGCCTGGCGGGTCTGTTCACCCTGCTGCTCGATGCGGTTGACGGTCTGCGTACGCTGGATGAT
The DNA here is from genome assembly GCA_938008865.1 of uncultured Anaerolineales bacterium. Taxonomy (GTDB): domain Bacteria; phylum Chloroflexota; class Anaerolineae; order Anaerolineales; family Villigracilaceae; genus JACPVF01. Next base: position 6,999 of record CALLJA010000018.1, on the reverse strand, counting down.
CGGCACCACAGAAACAGCGATATTTCCCAGGAAGGCCTGGTCTTCGGCACTCCACAGACGGTTGGAGTACGGCGAGAGCAACATCACGCCGCCCAGCACGTCCTTGTCGGGCGTGACGATCGGGACGCTGATCAAATGTCCAGGGCTGGGCAGGCCGAGCATTTCGCCCAGGCCGCGGATGTCGGCCGAGGTGCTGCTGGCGGGCATGCGCAGCGGGCGTCCGCGCTGGATCGAGTTGGCCAGCATGGGGATCATGTTCTTATTGAGGCTGCCGCCCTCCAGGATCTCTTCACGGATCAGGTCGTATCCGCTGCCGATGATGATCTGGTTCTTGTTGTCGGTCAGGTAAATGAGAAAGCACAGGTCGGCCAGCATAGTCTGCGCGATAGCGCGCGTGAGAGTCTGGCTGATCTTGCTAGGGTTGGTTTCGGCCGCCAGGGCCAGCATGGCGTGGAAGGTCTTCGGGTCGGTGGAGTAGCGGCGGCGCTCGGTGCGCGGTCCGCTTGACTCGGGCTTCTCTTCGCGCTCGGCCTTCCGCGCAGATGCGACAGCCATACGCATCTGTCCGCCCGCCATGGGCACGGGGAAGCGCTGCGGCAGCATCAACAGGATCGGGAAGGCGGCCATGTAGGCCAGGCGCAGCGCGCCCGAGTAATAAGCGTTGACAGGGCTCCACAGATGAACGGCATGACCCAGTGCCAGCACAGCCATCATCACCAGCCCGCTCCAAAAACCGTTCGAGCGGCGCACGGCCAGGGTCAACATGCCCGCCAACAGGAAAACCAGCGAGGCTACCTGCCAGACGAACTCATCCAGGGTCTGGTTGTACATCGCGCTGAGGGCCTGGTGATTCCAGGTTTGCAAACTGACAAAGGTACCCACCCCCAGGGCGATCACCACCAGCACGGTGGCAAAATCCGCGATCGGGCTGGGCTCGGGGAAACTCCACAGCCAGATGATCATGACGATGCTGAAGAACGTGAACGCGCGGTCGAGCGGCGGCAGGCTGGCGGTCGGGTTGATCAATCCGCTCCAGCCCAGCAGGCTGAACCCAAACATCAGGAACTGGGCCAGCAACAACAACCCCAGGCCAAGCATGGTGCGTTTGACCTGGGGAAATTCACTGGAGCGCCAATTATTGAAGGAAGCATACAGCGCAAAGCCGATCGAGAAGACCAGCGCATAGTGGAAGAATACCCCGCCGCTGGTGGGACTGGCGAGGAACGTGAAGATTTGATCCAATAACGCGTTCATGCGCATTGAATTATACTGCCAGTCCCTGAAATTTGGCGCGCGGCGGGGGCTATAATCGGAACATGCAACGAAATTCTTATTTTCTGCGATACGTGCTGATCCTGCTGGCATTGGGGCTGGTCATCCTGGGGCCGCTGGCTGCCAGCGGGATGTGGAGCCTGAGCGAGGCCGAACGCGCCAGCGACCCCGTCCGCGCGGCGCGCCTGTACGAGACCGCCGCTCAGCGCCTGCCCTGGCGCACCGACCTGTGGGAACGCGCGGGACTCGCGGCCCAACAGGCGCATCGACCCGAAGAAGCCATCCGCCTGCTCGGGCGCGCCGAGTCGCTCACCTGGCAGGGCTGGCTGGTGCTGGGCCAGGCCCGCCTGCAAATGGACCAGCCCGACGAGGCCCTGCAAGCCTTCGAGTCCTCGCTGGCGCTGGGCGCTTCGGCGCAGGCCTATGCGGGCATCGCGCAGGTCCAGCGCGGGCGCGGGGACCTGGAGGCCGAACGCGCCGCGTTGGGAAATCAATTGCTGCTCGCGCCCGAAGACGCCGCCGCCCAATATCGCTTGGGACTGCTGCTCTCGCTGCTCGACATCAACACTGCGCTGACGCATTTCCAACTCGCCTCGCAACTGGACCCTGAGTATGGTCCCGTGTATGAGACGCTGCGTTCCACCCTCAACCTGGCCGAACTCAGCCCCACCGAAAGCGGACGCCTGGTCATCCTCGGGCGCGGGCTGGGGCTGGTGGACGAGTGGGCGCTGGCAGCCCAGGCCTTCCAGCAGGCCGCCGCCGTCGAAGCGGAGAACGCCGAAGCCTGGGCCTGGCTCGGGGAGGCGAAGCAGCATCTCGGTCAGAGCGGCCAGGCGGAACTGGACCAGGCCCTCGCGCTGGAGCCTAACTCCGTCGTCGTGCGCGGGCTGCGCGGGTTGTACTGGCGGCGCAATGGAGACCATCGCCAGGCGCTGGTCGAGTACCTGGCGGCGGCGGCGCTCGAACCCGACAACCCCGCCTGGAAGGCATCGCTCGGCGAAACCTACAGCCGCCTCGGCGACCTGGTGTTGGCGTTGGTCAACTTCCAGCGCGCCACTGAACTGGCTCCCAGCGACCCTGCCTACTGGCGGCTGCTGGCCGTCTTCTGCGTGGAGAACGGCGTGCAGGTCGAGGAGGTGGGCCTGCCTGCTGCACAGCGCGCCGTGGACCTGGCACCCCAGGACCCGCAGGCCCTGGACGCGCTTGGCTGGTCGCAATTATCGACGGGGCGTTTCTTCACCGCCGAACAAACCCTGCGGTCCGCGCTCGAACTCTCGCCCGATTTCGCGCTTGCGCACCTGCACCTGGCCCTGGTCTATTTGCAAACGGGCAAGCGCGACTCAGCCTACGACCACCTGCGCCGCGCGCAAACCGCGGACCCCGAGGGGCCCATCGGCCAGCAGGCAGGCTTGATCCTGCAACAATATTTTCCATAAGCATCCCGCGTCCCTCCTTGGTGATAAAATTTTGCCATGAACAAACATCGTTCCTTCCTGCTGATGTCTTTATTGCTCCTGGTCGTATTGGCTTGCCAGATGCCCGCCAGCGCCGCTCCGACGCGCCCCGTCCCTGAGGCAGCCACCACCCTGCCCTCGGGCGCGCTGATCTTCGAAGATGACTTCTCGGACCCGAACTCTGGCTTCGACCGACGCGCCGTGGCCGAGGGCATCACCGATTACAACGCGGACGGGTTCCGCATGGTGGTCAACACACCCCAGGCCAACTTCTGGTCGACCGCCAAACGCGACCTGGCCGACGTGCGCCTCGAAGTGGACGAAGGCCGCCTGGGAGGTCCCGACGAAAACCGCGTCGGCTTGATTTGTCGCTATACGAATAGTAATTATTATTTCTTCATCATCACTCACGACGGGTTCTACGCCATCGGCCTGTTCCAGGATGGTCAGGCCGCGCTGCTCGGGCAGACCGAGATGCAGGCAAGCCCCGTCATCAACCGCGGCACCAACGTCAACCACCTGCGCGCGGATTGCGTCGGCGACAGGCTGACGCTGTATGTCAATGGCGAGAAACTGGCCGAGGCCACCGATGCGACCCTGACCCACGGCGATGTGGGCCTGCTGGCGGGCGCATTCTCCCAGCCAGGTGTGGACATCATCTTCGACAATTTCGTGGCGATCCAACCCTGAGGCCGCCCGCTCTCACTCATGAAGATCTTCCTCGATACCATCGGCTGCCGCCTCAACCAGGCGGAGATCGAACTCATGGCGCTGCAATTCCGCGCGGCGGGACACGAGATCGCCGCCGCCGTCGAGGGCGCGGACCTGGCGGTGGTCAACACCTGCGCCGTCACCACGGATGCCGCCGCCGATTCGCGCAGACTCATTCGTCAGATCGCGCGGATGGGCGTCGAGGAGATTATCGCCACGGGCTGCTGGACCACGCTCCAGCCTGAGCAGGCCGCCGCACTGCCGCACGTCAGGCGGGCCATCCCCAACCCGCGCAAGGATATGCTGGTCGCCGAAACCTTGGGGCTTCCAGCATCCGCCGTCCAGCCGTTTGACCTCGAACCCATCGTCCGCGCGCCCCTGCCCGGGATGCATCACCGCACACGCGCATTCATCAAAGTGCAGGACGGCTGCGACAACCATTGCACCTTCTGCATCACCACCGTGGCGCGCGGCGAGTCGCGCTCGCGTCCGCTGGCCGACGTATTGCGCGACATCCAATCCGCGCGGATGGGCGGCGCGAAGGAGATCGTGCTGACGGGCGTCCACCTCGGCTCGTGGGGACAGGACCTCGGGTTCCACCTGCGCGACCTGGTGACAGCCATCCTGCGCGAGACGGACGTCCCGCGCCTGCGGCTGTCCTCGCTTGAACCGTGGGACCTGGACGAGGAGTTCTTCTTGCTATGGGCCAACCCGCGACTCCAGCCGCACCTGCACCTGCCCCTGCAAAGCGGGTGCGACTCGACGCTCAAGCGCATGGCCCGCAAAACGGACACAGCCTCCTTCCGCGCGCTGGTCGCCGCCGCCCGCCGCTTCATCCCAGACGTGGCCGTCACCACCGACCTGATCGCGGGTTTCCCAGGCGAGACCGCCGAGGAGTTTGCCGCCACGCTGGACTTCGTGCGGGAGATGCAATTCGCAGGCGGGCACGTCTTCACCTATTCGCCGCGGCCAGGTACGGGGGCGGCCAGGCTGAGGGACCAGGTCAGGCCTGAGGTCCGCAAGGAGCGCAATCACCTGCTGCGCGCCGCACTCAATGAAGCGGAGCAATCCTATCGTCAGAAATTCCTTGGGCAGACCCTGCCCGTGCTGTGGGAGTCGGTTTCCGAATTGGGCGAATGGGGTTGGCAGATGGAAGGCTGGACGGGCAATTATCTGCGCGTCTCGGCGGCGGCCTCTTCGCCGAGGTGGAATGAGGTCGACGCGGTGGAACTGACCGAAGTCCATGCGGGCGGGATGAAAGGCGTGATCCATTTCTGAAACAGGATGACTGTCACTTATGCAGGCGGGGAAACTGATTGTATAATTTTTGTGCATTCAATCACACCAAAAGGAGCAACCCATGACGGCTCAACTGATCGACGGAAAAGCGATTGCGCAACAAGTCCGCGAGGAGGTGGCAGCGGAAGTGGCCAAGCGCACGGCGGAGGGCAAGCCCCAGCCCGTGCTGGCCACCGTTCTGGTCGGAGACCGTCCCGACTCGGCGGCCTACGTGGCTTCGAAGGGCAAAGCCTGCCAGGAACTGGGCATGGGCTCCATCAGCGAACACCTGCCCGCCGACGCCACCCAGGAACAGGTCGAGGAGTTGGTCAAGCGCTTGAACGCCGACCCGAAAGTCAATGGCATCCTAGTGCAGTTACCGATGCCGTCGCACATCGACGAGGAGCGCGTGCTCTCGCTGATCAACATCGAAAAGGACGTGGACGGCTTCTCCCCGCTCAACATTGGCCGCCTAGCCCAGAAGGGCCGCGACCCGCTTTTCGTGCCCTGCACACCCTACGGCTGTATTTATCTGCTCGAAAAATCGGGCGTCAAGATCGAGGGCGCCAACGCCGTGGTGCTGGGCCGCTCGAATATCGTCGGCATGCCCGCCGCTCTGCTGCTGATCGGCAAGAATGCCACCGTGACGGTTTGCCACTCACGCACCAAAGACATCGCCGCCGTCGTGCGCCAGGCCGACATCCTGATTGCGGCCATCGGCAAGACCGAGTTCGTGCGCGGCGACTGGATCAAGCCGGGCGCGGCGGTCATCGACGTGGGCATCAACGCCGTGCCCGACGCCACCAAGAAGAGCGGACAGCGACTGGTGGGCGATGTCAACTTTGCTGAGGCGAAGGAAGTGGCTGGCTTCATCACCCCCGTCCCAGGCGGCGTCGGCCCGATGACCATCGCCATGTTGATGAAGAACACCCTGCGCGCCTCGCAGATCCAGCATCCGTAATGGTCGTGTCGTCCTGAGCGCCAGCGACGCCTGCATCTGCATAAACCATATATGCAGTGCAGGTAGAATGATATGCTGAAAACAACAGTCCCGTCTTGCGACGGGACTGATCGAGTCAATCAGAGGAGAGAGAATGAATAAGTTTTTGAAATGGGCGGGAATCGTGCTGGCCGCGCTGGTCGGCCTGCTTGCCATCGGGCTGGGGGTCATTTATTTCCAGACCGAAGCGCGCCTGAACAAAGTCTACGACATCCCGCCGGAAAGCGTGGCCGTCCCGACCGATGCGGCCTCCATCGCGCGCGGCAAACACATCTACCAGTTCCGCGGATGCCAAGCCTGTCATGGCGGCACCGATGAATATGACCCGCTCCTGCTCCAATCGCAGGCCGACGGCAGCCTGCCGCACAACATCGAAGACATGGACCGCCTGCAGGGCAATGTCTACATGGACGACCCCGCCGTGGGCCAGGTCGTTGCCTCGAACCTGACCTCGGGCCAGGGCGGCGTAGCGGATAAGTACACCGACGAAACCTGGGTGCGCGCCATCCGCCACGGAATCCGCCACGACGGCACGCCATTGCTGTTCATGCCTTCCACTGAATTCTATTACCTCAGCGATGAAGACCTGGGCGCAGTCATCGCCTACCTCAAGAGCGTCCCGCCTGTGGATAACACCCTACCCGCCAGCCAGGTCTCGATGACGGGCCGCATCCTCATGACGCTCGTACCCGCCATCACCTTCATGCCCGCCGAGATCATCCCCCACGACGCGCCCCGCCCCGTCGCACCCGAGGCGGCGGTCACGCCCGAGTACGGCGAATATCTGACCCAGTCCTGCAAGGTCTGTCACGGCCTGGGTATGTCGGGCGGCAAGATTCCGGCCATGCCGTCCAGTTGGCCGCCCGCGCCCAACCTCACCTGGGGCAACGGATCGGCCCTGCCCCGCTGGACAGAATCCGATTTCATTACCGCCATGCGCACGGGCAAACGCCCGCAAGGCCAGCCCATCAACTCGACCTACATGCCCTGGACCTCCTTCCGCTACATGGATGACCTGGAACTGAAGGCCGTTTGGGCCTACCTGCAAGCGCTGCCACCCAAGGACTACGGCAGCCACTGACCTGTCCCCGCGCCTGGCCCCGTTTGTGGGCCGCGTTTTATCTGCAAGCCGATCCAGTTTCCCCTGTCCGTTTGGACGGGGGAAATCTATTTAAAACCTTGACATAGTGTTAATTTTATACTATTATTGAATTATTAGTAGTAACAACTTGAAGACGCTTTAAAATTGAAATCCGCAGCAAGTTCTACTTGCGGAATTTATAG
>CALLJA010000017.1 GCA_938008865.1 uncultured Anaerolineales bacterium | reverse complement strand
GTTCTTCGCGACCGAAGAGTCTCTTAGTCGTGACAGAGACCCTTCGCTTCGCTCACATCGTCCCGATGTCCTTCGGGAGGGCGACACTTCCTACTTTTGTCAAGCGACTTTGCTACAGCCATATGGAGGCTCTCCCGTAATTAGCGGGAAAAAATAAAAGAAATCCACAGATTTCGCAGATTACACAGAATTTTTCTTTAGAAAATCGGTGAAATCTGTGGATACTTCCCGCCAGAAACAAAAGAGCCTTTTTGGATACGGCTGAAAAGCGTGGGTATAATCGGCAGATGCGTTTTACCACCCTTCTGTTCGACCTCGACGATACGCTGTATCCCGCCTCGACCGGCCTGTGGACCCTGCTCAAGCGGCGCATGAGCGATTACATGCGCGAACGCCTGGGCATCCCCAAGGACCAGATTCAGACCCTGCGCGAACAATACTTCCTGAAATTCGGCACCACCCTGCGCGGACTGCAAGCCTATCATCATGTGGACACACAGGAGTTCCTGGCCTACGTCCACGATGCGCCCCTGGCCGAGTACCTGACCCCGAACCCGATCCAGCGCGAGGTAATTGTTTCGCTGCCGGGCCGCAAGCTGATCTTCACCAACGCCGACGTCCCGCATGCCCGCCGCGTGTTATCCGCGCTGCAACTGGACGGCTTGTTCGATGGAATCGTGGACGTGAACGCCGTCGCGCCGTATTGCAAGCCGATGCCCGAGTCGTTCGAGATCGCGTTGAAGGCCGCCGGCGAGACCGACCCCGCGCGCTGCGTGATGATCGACGACCTGCCGCGTACCACGCGCGCCGCCAGGAACGCCGGCTTGTACGGGATCCTGTACGGACAGCCCGGGCCGCATCCCGACGCCGATGCCTGTTTCGACGATTGGACGAGTCTCCCCGCCCTGTTGATGTGAGGTAGCTATGGAAACGAAAGCGATCATTGCCCTGGTCTTGATGGTATTGGGGATCGTAGCCATCAACGCGGTCATGTTCGGCATCGTGCGCGGCGTAACGCGCGGCGACAACCGCTGGATGGGCGCATTGCGCGACAGCCTGAACAGACCCCTGGAGCGCAGCGAGCGTCCCTACGACGAACTGCGCCAGAAAATGCGCGAACTTTCGGATGAAGACAAGAAGACGTGAGCGCGGACGGCGTTTACAAAACGCATATACCGAATTCATGCCGCTTTAATGCCCCCATGATAAAAACGTCCCTGATCGAACGGCATATTGCCTGGAGGAACCCTTATGAATGAACCTGTCTATCAACCCGCGCAAGCGGGCGGAACTATGAACAAGGCATTGAAAACCATCTTGGCGGTCCTGGTCGTGCTCTTTATCGGTGCGGCATCTTTTGCCGGGGGATTTATGACTGGGCGTTTCGTGCCTGCCCTGCAACAACCATCCTTCCCCGCCCAGGCGGCCACCCCGTCCACCGACCAGCAGTCGGCCACCCCGCAAGAACTGCAAACCCTGTTCATCCCCTTCTGGGAAGCCTGGAATGTCATCCACGACCAATATGTGGACCAGCCGGTCGATGACGTGAAACTGATGCAGGGCGCGGTGCGCGGCATGATGGAATCCCTGGGCGACAAGCACACCTCCTACATGGACCCGGTCAACTTCCAGCAGGCCAACGACAGCCTTGCGGGCGAGTACGAAGGTATCGGCGCCTACGTCGATACCGGCGGCGACTTCCTGACCATCCAAAGTCCCATCCCCGGCTCGCCCGCCGAAAAGGCCGGCTTGCGCGCGGGCGACGTCATCGTCAAGATCAATGACAAGGACATGACCGGTGTGGACCCCGAAGTGGCCCGCCAGCAGGTGCTCGGCCCGGCCGGCTCAGTGGTGCATCTGACCGTCGCGCGCAAAGGCGAAGAAGCCCTGCTCGAGTTCGACGTAACCCGCGACAAGATCGTCATCAAGAGCGCCACGGGCAAGATGCTCGATAACGGTATCGCCTACATCCAGGTCACTACTTTTGGCGACAAGACCTCCGCCGAACTGACCCAGGCCCTGACCGACGTGCTGGCCCAGAACCCGAAGGGCATCATCCTCGACCTGCGCAACAACGGCGGCGGTTACGTACAGACCGCCATCGAGGTGGCCTCACAATTCCTGGACCAGGGCGTGGTGATGTACGAGCAATATGGCGACGGCAATAGGACCACCTACGACGTCCAGCCCGGCGGCATGGCCACTGATATCCCGATGGTGGTGCTGATCAACGAAGGCTCGGCCTCCGCCTCCGAGATCGTGGCGGGCGCCCTGCAGGATTACGGACGCGCCACCCTGGTGGGCATGACTTCCTACGGCAAGGGCTCGGTCCAAAACTGGATCCCGCTCTCGGACGATCAGGGCGCGGTGCGTGTGACGGTTGCCAAATGGCTGACCCCCAACGGGCGCACCATCCATCAGAAGGGCCTGACCCCCGACGTGTCTGTGCCGATGACCGAGGAAGATTATTTGAACAAACTGGACCCGCAGTTGGACGCCGCCGTCGAGACCCTGCTGGTGCTCCTCGGCGGGGGCCCACTGCCCACCTCGGTGCCGACCGCCACCCCCGTCCCGTAAACGTCCGAGTTCCCGCGTTTCAATGAGGTAACCATGTTCTACTTCAACCCCACCTACCTGCTTTTCATGGCCCCGGCCTTCCTGCTGATGCTGTTGACGTCCTGGTACGTCAAGTCGGCCTACAGCAAGTGGAGCCGCGTGCCCGCCCGCAGCCGCCTGACCGGCGCGCAGGCCGCCCAGCGGCTGATCTCCAATGGCGGACTGTACGGTGTGCAGATCCAGGGCATCCCCGGCGAGATGACTGACCATTACGACCCGCGCGACAAGGTGCTGCGCCTGTCGCAGGGCGTGGGCAATGGCGCGTCGGTGGCCTCGCTGGCCATTGCCGCGCACGAACTCGGTCACGCCATGCAAGACGCCGAGGAATATTTCCCGCTGCGCTTCCGCGCCGCGCTGGTCCCGGCTGTGCAGATTGGTTCGAACCTTGGCTGGATCATGATCATGCTCGGCTTGTTCCTCAACTGGGTCAACGTGGCCTGGCTGGGTGTGCTGGTCTTCTCGGCGGGCGCGGTCTTTTCCCTGGCCACCCTGCCCGTGGAATTCAACGCCTCGGCGCGCGCCAAGCGCCTGCTGGCCGAGACCGGCATCATCCAGGGCGAGGACGAACAGCGCGGCGTCAATGCCGTACTCAACGCCGCCGCTCTAACCTACGTGGCGGGCGCGGCCACCGCCCTGCTACAATTGCTGTACTACGTCTTCCTAGTGGGCGGCGTTGGCCGCCGCCGTGACTGAGCCGCTTCGTGCGCATGACCAACGGCTCCCGCAGGCCCTCCGCTTGCGGGAGTTTTTTTGTGTGTATAATCGTCCCGGCATGAACAAATTCATCTTTGTAGTGGTCCTGTTCCTGGGCGTTGCGCTGGTCATCCTGAGTTTTGGCGAACTGGAAACCATCGTGAACACGTTGCGAGGCGGCAACCACTGGTTCCTGTTCCTGGCGCTTCTCATCCAGATGACTTGGTTCCTGGCCGTTGGGCAGATGTATCGTTCCATCTACCGCCTGCTCGGCCTGGACGATTCGACCCTCAACCTGAGCGTCGTTGCCGCGGCGGCGACCTTTGTGAATGTGGTCATGCCTACGGGCGGTATGGGCGGCATTGCCCTGTTCGCGGCCGAGGCCCGCCGTCGCGGGCATCCCACGGGCAAGGCCACTGTCGCCGCGGCGCTTTTCCTGCTCTTCGACCAGGCCGCCTTCCTGTGCATTCTGGCCCTGGGATTGATCGTGCTGGTGCGGCGCGGCAACCTGTCGGCGGGCGAGGTCACGGCCTCGCTCCTGCTGCTGGTCATGGCGATGATCATCGCTTTCCTGTTGTACCTCGGTTACCGTTCGGCCAGCCGTCTGGGTGATGTGCTGGCGAAGATCACTCATCTGGTCAACCGCATCACCCGCTTTGCCATCCACCGCGATTACCTGAGCGCCGAGCGCGCCCACGCCTTTGCGCACGAGATCGCCGAAGGGCTTGCGGGCCTGACCGGGCGACCGGCTGTCATGGCCCGCCCAATCTTGTGGGGATTGCTGACCAAGGTCTTGCTGATGGGCATCCTGGCGACGGCCTTCCTGGCTTTCGACGTGCCGTTTTCGGTGGGGACCATCGTTGGCGGATTCTCCATCGGGTATCTGTTCCTGGTCGTTTCGCCCACGCCCTCGGGTATCGGCGTGGTGGAGGGCCTCATGCCGCTGGCGCTGTCCTCGCTGCGCGTGGCCTGGAGCCAGGGTGTGATCGTCACGCTGGCCTATCGCGCCCTCACCTTTTGGCTGCCGTTGGGGGTTGGAGCGCTGGCCTTCCGCAGGCTGCACGTCAACGGAGAAAAGTAGACAGAATGGATGAACGTTTCGAAGAATTATTGAACCGCTACCTGGAACAGGAAGACCATTCCCGCCGCAAGCCGGTCGAGGAACAGTTGTGGCGCGAATTCGGCGCCACCAAGGCCGTGCTGGTGATGGACCTTTCGCGTTTTTCGATGCTGACCCAGAAATACGGCATCGTCTATAACCTGGCCATGGTCTATCGGATGCAGTCAGTCTCGCGCCCCATCATCGAACGCGAGGGCGGGCAGGTCATCAAATACGAGGCCGACAACTGCTTTGCCGTGTTCGACGATGTGTACCCCGCGGTGCGCGCCGCGCTGGCCATTAACCGCGCTTTCGCTGAACTCAATGCTAATACCGACGAGAAGTTCGATATCCTGGTCGGCACAGGCATCGACTACGGCCAGGTGCTGCTGATCGGCGGCCCCGATTATTTCGGCATGGCCGTCAACCGCGCCAGCAAACTCGGCGAAGACATCGCCAGCGGAGGCGAGATCCTCATCACCCGCACCGCCTACGAGCGCATGCCCCCCGACCCGCGCATCCACGCTGCCCCGCTCGAACTGACCGTCTCGGGCCTGAAACTCGATGCGCTGGCCCTCAAGTACTGACCTCCATGCCGCTCGCCACCCTGCTGGACCTGTGGAAGCGTGACCCGTTGACGGCGGAGCATTTCGCCGCCTGGCGGACCCTGTCCCCGCGTCCCGCTTCCACCGCCCCGCTGCCGACCGATCTGCCTGCTCCCGTTAAACAGGCCTTGGTCGCGTCTGGCATCCATTCCCTTTACTCGCATCAATCCCAGGCCTGGATCCACGTCCGCAGCGGCGGGAATGTCATCCTTGCCACCGGCACGGCCAGCGGCAAGACCCTGGCCTACAACCTGCCCGTCCTGTCCGCGCTGACGGAAAACCTGCAGGCGCGCGCGCTGTATCTCTTTCCCACCAAGGCCCTGGCCCAGGACCAACTCAACACGCTGGAGCGCTTCGGCCTGTCCATCGCCCAGCCTGCGGACCTGTCCGCCGCGATTTACGACGGCGACACCCCGCAAAAGGACCGTCCCGCCATCCGCAAACGGGCGCGTGTCGTGCTGACCAACCCCGACATGCTGCACACCGGCATCCTGCCGCATCACACCAACTGGGCCGAGTTTTTCACGAACCTGAAATTCATTGTCGTGGACGAGGCGCATACTTATCGCGGCGTGTTCGGCTCGCACGTGGCCAACGTGCTGCGGCGCATCCAGCGCGTGGCAAAATTCTACGGCGCCAAGCCGCAGTTCATCCTCGCTTCGGCGACGATTGGAAACCCGCGCGAACTGGCCGAACGGTTGATCGAAGC
>CALLJA010000016.1 GCA_938008865.1 uncultured Anaerolineales bacterium | reverse complement strand
TTAATAAAAGACCCCAGAATTCCCTTCGAAGTTCCAATTCATCTGAATTTGATACAATCCACGCATGAGGATTCTGACCCACGTCAACGACCTGGATGCGCAGGAAATCCGCGCGTTCTACGACCAGTTCGACGCGCCCATCGCGCGGCTCGATTGCGGCGGGAAGTGCGCGCCGCACAACCCCAGCGGAAAGCCCTTCTGCTGCGACATCTGCCAGGCCGTGCCTGCGGCCTACAAAAGCGAGTGGGCCTACCTGCAACCCAACACGGACCTGTGGCATGTATGGCGCGGAGACGAGTGTGAGAATCCCCTCTCCGCGCGCGAGCGGGCCAGGCTGCAGGCCGAGACGCCCGAGAGTATGGTCCTGCTGGCCTGCCTGGGGCCTGAGCGCTGCCAGCGCGAGTTCCGCGCCCTCAGTTGCAGGCAGTTCCCGTTCTTCCCGTACGTCACTGCGGATTATCGTTTCGTGGGGCTGGCCTATGAGTGGGAGTTCGAGTCGAAGTGCTGGGTCATCAGCAACCTGGGTCGGGTCTCGGCGCGTTATCGTGAAGAATTCGTCCGCGCGTATGACCGTCTCTTCGCGCTCTTCCAGGATGAGTTCGAGAGCTACGCCGCGCGCTCGGAAGAGATGCGCGCGCACTTCCTCGAACAAAAACGCCGCATTCCAATTTTGCATCGGAATGGCGGCGTCTATCTGCTGAGTCCCGCCAGCGAACGCATGGTCCGCGTGGAGGCGGGGAAGTTGCCAAAGTTTGGTCCGTATCGTTAATGTGTCGCCCTGAGTGGAGCGAAGGGCCTCTTACACTGAACACAGATGCTTCGCCGCTAGCGCGGCTCAGCATGACACAAGGCGGCTACCACTCACACCCGGGCGTGGTCGTGATGCCCGCATGTTTCCCCAACCGTTTGTACATCGTCACGTTCGTGAACGGCTCACCCAGGATGCCGTCGTGGATGGCCCACGAGCGGCGGCGGATGCTGTTGGCGGCCTCGGGCTGACGGAACGGCGTCGAGCCGTCCAGCAGCGCCGCCAGGTCGCCGCCCGCCTGGAAGCCTGCCTGGATGCTGTCCATCAGGCGTTTGCCCATCTGGTAGGCGAACCCGTAGCGCTCGAAGATGACCGCGTTGTGGTAATACAACGGTTCGACGAAGTACATGTCGTGCCCGAGGCTCTCGACAAAGCCCTCGAAGGCCTCGATGGCGTCGCCCAGCAGGCGCACCCCGCGCCGTACCTGGCCCGGGGCCAGTCCCGCTTCGAGGGCGGACTGTTCCGCCGCGAGGTTGCGGTGCAGCGTGCCGAAGCGCGTAGGTGTGCCGTCGGGTAATTTGTCCACGTCGAAGCGCGCCGACTCGGGGTTGTTCAGGATGTAGAGCAGGATGTGGATCTGGCCGTTGAGCGTGTCGGTCAGGTGCGCGTACAGGATCGGGTCGGGAAAATGCTGTTCGTGGAACAGGCTCATCTCCACGTCGCTGGAGCCTGGCGCAAAGCGGAACTGTAAAAAGGACTGGATGCGCTGCGAATCGGCGTCGGGCAGGCCGAAGCGCTTCAGCAGGGAGCCTGGAATGTAACGGGCATAGATGGCCCGTTTTTCATTCTCGGGCAGTTTGTTGATGCCGCCGATGGTCGAAGGGGTCATGACTCCTCTTTTCTGTCACCGCACGCGCGATTCGCGTTCGGCCCCGCGTTCCCGATCCCGTTTGGCGATGGATTCGCGCTTGTCGTAGGCCTTCTTGCCGCGCGCCAGGGCGATCTCGATCTTGGCGCGCCCGTCCTTGAGGTAGATGCGCGTCGGCACCACGGTCATGCCCTTCTGGCGGACCTGGTTCCAGATCTCGCGGATCTGTTTCTTGTGCAGCAACAGGCGGCGCTTGCGCTTGGGGTCGTGGTTGAAACGGTTGGCCTGCGCGTAAGGCGCGATGTGCGCCTCGACCAGCCAGGCCTCCTGGCCGCCCTCGATGTCCACGTAGGCTTCCACGATGCTGACCTGCCCCGCGCGGATCGACTTGATCTCGCTGCCCTGCAGCGACAAACCCGCCTCGAACTTCTCGAGCAGGAAATATTCGAAACTCGCCTTGCGGTTGGTGGCGACTACTTTAATGTTTTCATCCATACAAATTCATTTTAACACAA
>CALLJA010000015.1 GCA_938008865.1 uncultured Anaerolineales bacterium | reverse complement strand
GTCGCCGCTCGTCTTGTTGACGACCATGATCGTCAGGGCGTTGTCGGCTGCCCGTTGGGCGGCGTAGATCGCCAGTTGGGACTGGTCCGCGCTGGCGGCCTGGACCGAGGTCTCGCCGAAGGCGCTGCCTGCCCCGTCGTAGTTGCGATACATGCGGAAGGCGAAGATGCCAGGCGCGTTCGCGCTATCGGGCGGGCCCCACAGGGTGGCCAGGTCCAGCCCCTCGCGGCCAAAGATGCCGAGGATGTCGGCCTGGGCCAGCGCGCCGTTCATGTAATCGAGCGCGCCCCAGTTGTATTCGGTGATGGCGGTCTTCGTGCCAGGATAGTTGGCGCTCACCCATGTTTTCATGCGCGGGATCAGGTACACGGGCTGGCCGATCCAGCCCTCGTGGACGTAGGTCGGGTCCCACAACTGACGGGTGGAACGCAGGCGGGCAGCCTGTACGCTGGAATCGCCCAATGAGTCGGAGTACACGCCGTCCACTTGAGGATAGATGTGCACATCGAGATAATCGAGGATGCGCGTGCCGTGGGCGGTATGGTAGGCCTGCATCTGCTGGAGGTACCACGGGATGAAATCCGTGTTTCCGTGCGCGGCGCGGTCGGCACCCGCCGAACAGCCGTCCGCAGCGGAGTAGAAGTAGGCGCACCAGCCCCAGACCACAGGGCCCAGCGTTTGGGCGGAGGGGTCGGCCGCTTTGACGGCAGCCGCATACAACTCGGTGCGGGTCTTCATCTCGTCGTAGGTGGTCGGGTTTGGATGAACGTCGCGGTGGGTACTGTTCCACAACATCGGCTCGTTGTCGAGATTGTAGAACTGCACGCCGCCGTCCGCCGCGGTGCCGTAACTGGCGACCAGGTGATTGATCCAAGCCGTGACAAAGGTCTGGTCGATAGCGGTACTGGTTGCGGCGGGATTGTTCCCCGTCAGGTCCGCGCCGTTATGGACGCCGTTGCCGCAGTTCGTGTCCCACGGGTCGAAGCTGTCCTGGTTGGGGAAGGCGGTACGCGTGAAGCCGCAATCGTAGGGATGATTCTCCACGCGCCGCTTGGGCGTCCAGCCGATCATCGGGATGGTCAGCAGCGTTTCGGTGCCCGTGCGCTGGTTCTGCTCGACGAACTGGTCGGCGGCCGAGCCGTTCGGCAACGTGCGCGCGGGGTCGTTCTCGTCGGGGATGTTCTCGTAGTACCAGTCGCTACCCGTGTTGTGGACGTTGACCTGCCAGTTGTAACGCGTGGTGGAATTGCCCCCCCAGCGGCGGACGGGCAGGCGCAGGTCGGCGGCGATGGCTTCGCTGGCATAGTTGATTCCGTAGATATACGGGCTGATGGCATGCCGACTCGCGGCGACGTCCACGCTGAGGGCGGGACCCGTGCCGGGCGGCGGGGGCGGCGTGCCGATATTTTCGAAGCTGACGTCATCCAGGTAAAAGACCGGCTGCGCGCCCGCCGTGTTGTTGAACCAGGCGATGCTGTACACACTGCGCGGCAGGCCGACCGAGGTCAGCGAAACGTCCACCTTCGTCCAGGTATTGGCCTGGGGAGAGAGGTCCTGTTGAACGATGACGCCGTTCGCGTCGCTGATCTGTAATTGGATGGTCTGCCCGCCCGAGGTTCCGCCGTTGATCCAGAAGCGGAAGGTGTCGTAGGCGCTGATATCGAGGCTGGCGGCATGATAACCAACCTGGAAGCCGCTCCAGCCGCCCGTGTACGTCACGGCCACGGCGTGCGTCCCCGCGTGGACGTGAGCCGAGTGAGCCAGGTCCACCGTGATGGAGTTATACGACCAATTTTCCCAACCCGTGGCCAGGCTGTCCGTGTAGACGCCCTGCCCCGCCGCCTGGACGGGCATGATCGGCCCTAGCAGGATGGAAATCAGGAGGGTGACGGTCAAGAGTACGCGTTTCATAAAGGACTCCTTTCGAGGAATAACTATTTTTACCATCGCTAAATCCCCGTCTTCGGGAAAGAAAAAGTATAATGCCTTACAGCTTTGTCAGAGGCGACCCCAGACAGGTGGTAAGTTGGTACCAGAGGAGAACCCATGTCCGAAACCCATGTCAAAGGCGAGATGCACGGCTGCATCGTGTGCGGAAAATTGTACGAGTTGTACGTGATCTACGATGAAA
>CALLJA010000014.1 GCA_938008865.1 uncultured Anaerolineales bacterium | reverse complement strand
TCGCAACAGCAAAATTTCCCTGCGCTGCAAGCGCGCCAACTCTTCGGGGTTGGCCTTCTCGGCGCGGAGCAGTCCGCGGCGGATGGCGGGCAGCACCTCCCAGGTCTGGATGGCGCTGACCACTACCATCACCACGCCCAACGAGTGCTTGACCAGGATGGCGATGGACCACTGTCCGCTGGTGGAAAGGAAACCGTCGTAGTGCGGGTTGGAACTAAGTTGGAACAGTCCCGTCACGGCCAACATGCCCATGCTGAACCAGGCAATGGGTTCCAGCCGTTTCTGCATGGCGGCCAGGAAGGCCAGTTGGTCGCGCGGCTGGAGCGTCTGTCGCAGGGCGGGCAGCACCAGGATCGAGATGGCGATCAGGCTGCCGATCCAAGCCACAGTAGCCAGCATATGCAGCCAGTAGATCAGTCCCAGCGCCCAGAAGGGAATGGACGGCATGGGGCTAAGGCGCAGGCGTGTCGGTGGGAGCTTCCGTCGGCGTTGGTTCCGTCGGCGGAGTATCGGTGGGCGGGGTGTCGGTCGGCACGACCACGGGCGGGTGGCAGATCTGTGTGGCCTGGTTCAGGTGTTTGGCGGCCAGTTCGTCCAGCGTGCCGCCGTTGGCGACCACGGCCTGGTATTGGGCCTCCGCCGCGCACATGTCGTTTGCCTTGAACAAGTCGTCGCCGTAGCGCATGGCGGCGTAGTTGTAACGTTCGTTGGCGTTCATCGTGCCGTCCCACAAACCCGTGCCGTTGACCTGCGAGAGGTAGTCGGTGGCCTGCTTCCAGTCCACTTCCCAGAAACTGGCGCCGATCAGGTAATAGCGCGCATTATCTCGCAGGGCCTTGGAGGTGTGGTCCAGCGGGGCGAAACGCTCGGCCAGGGTCAACTCGTAGATGCCGCCTTCCAGGTTGCCTGCCACGATCAGGTCGAAGCCATAGTTTCGCAGGACATAGTAGTACATGCCGTCCACCTGGCCCGTCTTGTACCCGGGATCGGCCTTGCGGACCTCGTCCAGGGCGACCAGGGCGTTGGCCCAGTCTTTGGCGTTGACCAGTTGCTGGGCCTGGTTGAAGATACCTTCGGCCCCCGTGGGATTGGGCGTGGGCGTGGGCAACGGCGTGACGGTGGCGGTGGGCACGGTCAGCAGGACCAGCAGTTCGGTCAGCTTTTGCGCGGCGCCCGGGTAGTTCGGGTCGTTGGCGATGATGTATTCCAAGCGTTGTTTGGCGGGTTCGTAACGACCAAACTGGATGTCCACCAGCGCATATTGGAATTGTTCGGTTAACTGTTTGTTGACCACTTCCGAGGCGGCAGATTTGCGGTCGCCCAGGGCAAGCTGGTAGCCGCCGAAGACGCTGACGCCGAGCAAGGCCAGCACGCCCAGCGCCGAGAGGAGGATTCGGGGCCAGCGGGCTGGTTTTTTGATTTTGAGGGGTTGGGTGCTTTCGGTGCTTTCAGACATGAGCGCGATTATACTCCAGGTCTATAGCTTGAATAACAGGCGCGCTTCGGGCCAGACCAGGGCCAGCGCAGACAGCCCGCCGAGGACCATGCCCAGCAGGGCCGTGGCGACAGCCCCGCCCGGTAGCCAGAGCGCCAGCGCGTAGGTCAGCGCGCCGCCAACCAGGGCCGCCAGCAGACCCCTGGTCACGGCCCCGCCCACGCGGATCGGCTCGTGGGTGCGGTTGGACAGCCAGGTGAACAGTACGATGGCTTCGATCAGCACGGCGATCTCGGCGAAAGCGATGACGGGCGCACCGAGGTCCCTAAAGACGGTCACACCTGTGATCCCGATCCCCAGGAAGATGGCCAGCCGCAGCAGCACGGCATACAGCGGATAGAGCGGCTCCTTGCGAGCGTAGAACGAACGCGCCGCCACCTCGTGGATGGCGAAACCCGTCAGGGTGAGCAAGTAGGCGCGCGTGGTGGCCGTCAGCAGGGTGGTGGTGGCTTCGTCGAAGCCGAAGACGGCGCGCACCAGCGGGTGGATACCCGCCGCCATGACGGCAGCAATCGGCAGGGTCAGGGCGATCAGGAAACGCAGGGATTTTTCGATGGTCTCGCGGAAGGCGGTCCAGTTGCCACGTGCGGCATATTCCGAGAGCGTCGGCAGCAGGGCAGTGGCGATGGCCGTGCCGAGGATGGTCTCGGGCACCTGCATCACCATCCAACCGTAGGTCAGGGAGGTGACCGCGCCCGCCTGGTCGAGGCGCGAGGCCAGGTTGTCGCGGGCCAGCACCACGATCTGGATTCCGCCCATCGTCAAGAGGCGTGGAGCCATCAATTTGAGGGCTTCGATCAGGCCCGAGTTGCGCAGGTCGAGCGAGGGTGTCCAGCGGAAGCCGAACTTGAACAGGCCAGGCACCTGGATCAACAAATGCAGCGCCGCGCCGAGGATGACGCCGTACACCAGGCCGTGGATGCCGTAGCGCGGCACCAGGAAGACCGCCCCGAAGATCTGCCCGAGGTTGTACATGGTGGGCGCCAGCGCGGGCAGGACGAAATGCTGGTTGGCTTGCAGGGAGGCCATCACCAGTCCGCTGATCGAGAAGATGATCGTGCCGACCAGGTTCAGGCGCATCAGGTCGGCCAGCAGGGCGCGCTGCTCGGGACCGAAGCCGGGCGCGATGCCGATCTCGGCGTCCACGATGGGCTGGGCAAAGATGGCGATCAGCAACGCGAAGGAACCCGTCACCAGGAAGGCTACATTGGCCACGCGCGAGAATAGGTCCCAGGCGGCGGCGCGGTCGCGGTTGGTCAGGTACTCCGTCAGGAGCGGGATGAAAGCCATCGCCAGCGCCCCGCCCGAGATCAGCGCAAAGAGCACGTCGGGCAGGTTGTTGGCGGCGTTGAACGTGTCGAGCGTCCCAACCGAATCGGCGTACTGCCGAGAGATGATGCCTGCCCGCACGAAGGCCAGCGCCTTGTCGAGCAGGAAGAAGAACCCGACGATCAGCGAGTTGCGGGTCAGGTTGGACAGTTTTTTCATGCTAGTGTTCGGCGGGCGGCGTGGCTTCCATGCCAGGCAGTTTCTCGGCCAGTTGCTGCGATTTGTGAATCAGGACCGGCAGGCACTGCGGGCAGATGTATCGAGTCTCGCCCTTGAAGGCCAGCGTAATCAAAGGGGTTTTTTCTTCCGAGCGGTTGCAGTTCAAACAGGTATGCATGATTTTCTCCAATCCATGTTGGAATGCAGACTGAAGTCCGCATTCCGCTAGTATAGATGCGCAAACCGAGGTTTGCGTTCCAAATTAAAGCGTGCCTTTGTACATGCCGCCGTCCACGTTGAGCATGACGCCCGTGATGTACGACGCGGCGGGCGAGACGAGGAAGGCCGCCGCGTGGGCGAACTCTTCGGGCTGACCCAGCCGCCCAAGCGGACTCTGCTCGGACTGCTTGCGAATCTCTTCCTCGACCGTGGACCGGTTGGCCGTTGCCCGGGCCGACATCAACTCTGTGACGCGTTCCGTTTCCGTCCAGCCTGGCAGGATCGAGTTGACGCGGATGCCCTCCTTGCCGAGGTCGAGCGCCAGCGACTTGGTCAGGCCGATCGTCCCCGCGCGGATGCTGTTCGAGAGCAGCAGGTTGGCAATCGGCTGCTTGACCGACATCGACGTGACCGTCAGGATGCTGGCCGCCGATGACTTGCGCAGGTGGGGCAGGGCCGCGCGGATCAGGCGCACATGCAGCATCAGGCACAGGTCCACGCCCTTTTGCCAGGCGGCCTCGTCCAGCGTGTCGATGCCCCCGGGCGGAGGTCCGCCCGCGTTGGTAATGAGGATGTCGAGCCCGCCGAAGGTCTCCACGGTCTGAGCGACCAGTTTGGCGGGCACGTCGGGCAGGCTCACGTCTCCTGCCAGCCCGATGACCTGCGCGCCTGTCTCCTTTTGTAATTTCTCGGCCACAGCCTGGATCTTGGCCGCGTCCCGCCCGTTGATGGCGACCTTGCAACCGTCCTGAGCGAGCGCCCGCGCGGTGGCATATCCCAGCCCGCGCGACGAGCCAGTGACCAGCGCGATTTTATCTTTCAAACCTAAGTCCATGATGAGCTCCTGTTTCATGTCATTGCGAGGGCTGGTGGTTGAGTAGGGCGGGTGGTTTTCCCGCCCGTACGCTTGCACCGAACGCAAGTGCGGTGTCGAAACCCAGCCCGAAGCAATCTCATGTTAATTGCGAGATTGCTTCGACCGCTGCGCGGTCTCGCAATGACATTAGTAAATGAATTCGATCTTCGAATCGATCACCTGACCGTCAGGCCAGTGCGAGTCCACCCATTTTGCCACACTTTGCAAGGATTGTTCCAGCACAACTTTGTCCGAATTGATCGCGGCGCAGGCGATGACCGCCTCGCTCCATTTGTCTTGAAGGTCCATTTCCGCGACCGAGATATTGAACTCGCGGCGCAGACGCGCCATCAGCGGCTTGATACGTCCGCGTTTGTCTTTGAGCGAGAAACAGGCGGGCAGGTGCAGGTGAAAGGTGAGAGTGGCGATCATTTCAATTCGCGGTAAACGCCCCCGCGTGGGCCAACTTCAAGGATGAGGATGATCAATTGATCGTCTTCGATGGCGTAAATGATGCGCCATTCGCCGACACGGATTCGGTACAGATTTTCGTAGCCGACGATTTTCTTATACCCCTGCGGACGCGGATCGTTTTTTAGCTCGCGGATGACAAGGCGAATACGTTCCAGGATGCTGCCATTCAGACGCTTGAGCGCTTTTTCTGCCTTGCGATGGATGATGAGTTTCCAGCCCCCTGTTTGGGTCATTTTGTTTCTCCATTGCCTTCCAGTTCACTGTCCACTTCGTCCCATTCGCGAGCCACGGACGGGTTGAGTTTCCATTCTTCATAGGCGGCAGACGCTTCACGCACGGCGCGCAATTCCTCCAGAGCTTCCTTGAATTCTGCATAATCCACTGCGGGAATCAGCACGGCCACGTCTTTGCCGTTGCGCTCAATGACCACGTCGCCCTTGCCCGCCAGCACCTGATCGAGCAGGTCGCGGAAGCGGGTGCGGGCCTCGCTGCTTTTAACAGTAATATTGGACAT
>CALLJA010000013.1 GCA_938008865.1 uncultured Anaerolineales bacterium | reverse complement strand
AATATCCGCCGAACGGACGAAGTTTTTATAATCACAAGGCTATCGTGTCTTCATTTTTGAAATTATGAAGTGATGAATGATATTAATGCTATCCGCAATATTCAATTCGTGCGCGAGGTGGATGCGGCGATCGAGTCCGCTGGCGGGTGGCCGTTGAAGTAGGAGAAATCAATGAAAATATTAAAACAAATTTGGGTTGATATTCGTCAGGGCGAAAATATAGATGTGTATCTGACAATTGTTGGGGCAATTGTTTTATCCGCTCTTAGCCTATTTGGGGTTTCGTTGGGAGAAAAAATCGCGGGAGTCACACTGGCTGTATTGGCGCTTTTGGCAGTTAACACTTTGATTAATCGTCAAAAGTTGGATGGGCTATCGGAACTCCAAACCACAATAAAATGGTTTCAAGAAGAATACCCTGGCACAGTCAATGATGATATTGAAAGTGCCCAGGAGTTATGGCTGGTCGGTTATCATCTTGAAACCACCTTCACAAAAAGGGCTTTTACATTTGAGGAGAAGTTGGCGCGCAAAGCAACCATAAAAATACTGCTTCTCGATCCCGATGCAGATGTAACTCGGTATGCAAATGAAAGTTTGCTTTATCCCAACACAACAGTGGATGAATTTAATGACCGCATCCGAAAATCACTCGGATTAATCACCCAATTTTCAAAGGATCATCCTGCTAACGTAGAAGTGCGGCTGAGTTCATATCCCCTCCCGTTTGGCGCATACGCTATGAACATCAACGCTCCCAATGGTGTCATGTACATTGAAATCTATAAATACAAGACAAAAATAAAAGAGCCCCACTTTGTCTTACGCAGAAAAGACGGAACTTGGTTCAATTTATACCGCGATCAATTGAACGCCTTATGGGAAAATGCCGGGCCCTATCCTATTTCAGGGGCTCCGAAGAGAAAAAAGAAGCAATGATAACCTAGCGGCTCGCATGGCAGGACGGGTAGGGATTTTTTTGATTTTCTGGAATGAAACGGTTGTGATAACGAGAGAATAATTGAATAAGAACCGGCCCAGTCACCTGACACTTTTGAATCGTAAGGCGGTCGAGTAGCCCGACGCGTCAGCGGAGGGTGTATCGAGACCACAATTGTCTCGAAAACAGGAAATTTTTACTTATTTGCAGT
This sequence comes from uncultured Anaerolineales bacterium, assembly GCA_938008865.1. Classification (GTDB taxonomy): domain Bacteria; phylum Chloroflexota; class Anaerolineae; order Anaerolineales; family Villigracilaceae; genus JACPVF01. Next base: position 2,651 of record CALLJA010000013.1, on the reverse strand, counting down.
CCTGACACTTGCACCCGATTTGCTTGGCAATCGTGTCTTTGGTGTAGTGCGGGTGTGTGGCGGAAGAACACTGTCTATGTCTCGATAAGATCGGCCACCGAAATGCTCATGGAACAAACTGTCGGGTCGCTAAGAACCGCTATAAAAATCTTTTCCATCCTTGTAAACCAAGCGAGGGTATATGAAGTCAAAGATTAGCTCGAAAGGTTACACCAATGTCATTCTGATCCTGAACATGAAGCGTTTTATTGCAGCCAATGATCAAAAACGATTTGAGAGTATCCGTGGAACTCCTGAGTTCGCAAGGGTGCTTCGAAACGGGTGGTGGAATGCGAAAAAAAAGAATTTATTGTTTGTAAGGATGAGTGATGAAAAGAGGCAGGAGGAGGGGTTAGGAGGTATGTCCACCGCGCAGGTGGGGTTTGCAACAGGAGTATTTCGGGCTTTGTTTCTTGAACCGCGACTCAGTATGGAGCGTATTTCAAGCTTACAAGTTAAACGAGCCTTCTTAAGGCCTCTCGTGGCATTGGTTTATATGCGCCATCAAGTGCCGCTCCAAAGATTGAAACTGGTCCCTCCTTATCCATTATTCGCAATATTTTAAGAAAAGCGCAGGTTGATTTTTAGAACAAATATTTTATAATAATCCTATGTATTACAGACAGCCTCCTCCTCTGGATATACAATATCCAGTTGCAATCTGCTTACAAAGAGCCGCCCCTGGGTGGCTCTTTCGCTTTTAAAACGCGTTTCTTACCCTTTCTTTTCAGGACGCTGAAAACATGCCGTTGATATTCGAATTATCAGTCCCTGTAAGCTGCATAGCATACCCGCGCTTCAAAAATGCCCAAGAAATGTTCTTACTTCGTCGTGGGCTTTCTGGTCGAGAAAATGATCAGGTGAGGAGGATGCATGTCTGATTATTATTTTCGGGGCACGCTCAACCAATTTTGGTCCTTTGTCTATATCGAGTGGCAGAGCAGGCAGTCCCAGGCTGGTTTCGAGCTCCTGCAGCCAGACCCTGCCAAAATATCCGTCGAAGGCTACACCCCCGCCCGCTATGATGAAATTTCCCTGGCCTTTTATGTGGCAGGCCATCGGGAATGTGCCGTTTTGGTGACCGCCGCTTCGGTGCTGGATGCAGACCTGGTCGGTTTGGAAGTCGGCATCCACATTAGGCCGCTTGAGCGGTATGGCGATTCTGTCTTGCAGGGCTGGCAGGAATTGAAATCCCGCATGCTGGACCGTGGGCTCTTGATCAACCCGCATGCGCTCCTGGGGGCCATCTCTCCCATTCCGCCGCAGCCTACGGCCGGCGTCGATCTGGCCGCTTACTTCGACCACTACCATCGCGAGCGGGCGCAGGGACGCAAATGCACCCTCAAAGACATTGCCGCGCAGACCGGCTTCCAATATACCTATGTCAGACAGTTGCATGCCAAATACCTCAGGGAACGGCATTCGCTTCGCCCGAAAACCGCGCACAAAACAACACACAAAAACTAACACTTTTTATTTCCCCATCCAGCCGCTCTCCGTTATTATCCACCCCACACCCCCACCCTTACCACTTACCAATTACCACTCACCAATTACCTCTCACCTCTCACCAATTACCACCCACCCCATGCCCTCCCCGCTCTCCACCCGCCTCCGTGAGACCATCCGCCGCAGTCCGCTGGCCTGGGCCGCCGCCTGTAAGGTGACGCTTCGTCCCTATCAACGCGAGATCGCCTTGGCCGTCAAGGATTCGGTCCTTCATAATCGCGGCCTCACCTTTGTCGTGGTCCTTCCCCGCCAGTCGGGCAAGAACGAGCTCCAGGCCCATCTCTTCTCCTGGCTCTTGTTCCGCTATTCCAGGGTCGGTGGGCGCATCGTTTCCGTCTCTCCCACCTTCAAACCCCAGACCACCAACAACATGGACCGCGTCAAAGCCTCTCTCGATGCCTGCATCGGCTCGCGCGGCATCTGGAAGGCCTCCAAGGGCTACATGTACGTCCTGGGGGCTGCCCGCCTTCAGTTCTTCTCCGGCGAACCTCGCGCCAAGGTCGTCGGGGCCACCGCCGACCTTCTCCTCTCGGTCGATGAGGCCCAGTCGATTCTGCCCGCCAAGTTCGATAAGGATTTCGACCCCATGACCGCCAGCACCAACGCCACCCGCATTTTCTGGGGCACGGCCTGGACCTCCGATACCCTCCTCGAACGCGAACGCCGCGCCGCCTTGCGCGACCAGCAAGTGGATGGCCTCCAGCGCGTCTTCTATTACACCGCCGATGATGTCCGCCGGTTGGTCCCCGCCTACGGCCTGCATGTCGACCGCATCAGCAACTCCTTGGGCCGCAACCATCCCCTGATTCGCACCCAATACTACAGCGAATCGATCGACGCCCAATCGGGCATGTTCAACCCCGCCCGCCTCCTCCTGATCACCTCCCTCGCTAAATCTCCCGCCTCTCCTCCCTCCATCGCCGAGCCGGGGCAAGGTCCGGATAGAGAGCCAGGGAGGGATTCAGAAGCGGCCGCCTTCCTCATCGATGTCGCCGGTCAAGACGAATCCAAACTGGCTGGGCTCCAAAACCTCGGCCTCGGCAACCCGGGCCGCGACTCCACCGCCCTCACCATCGTCAAGATCGACCTCTCGACTCTCCCAA
>CALLJA010000012.1 GCA_938008865.1 uncultured Anaerolineales bacterium | reverse complement strand
ATTTCCTGCGAAAAAATCCTTGCGCATCCGCGCCTTTGCGTTACACTCCCCATAACTTTTTTCCCGTTCGGACGACATATCGGATACATTCCATCTTATTCGAGAGCCTGCCCCATGCCCAAACGCCTGTCCACACCGCTGACCGCCCTGCTGCTGTTCGCCGTCTTCTTTGCGGGGATGGCCGCCGTCCAGTTCGCCACGCGCGACCTGCCCGATAACGACGGTTTCTATCACATCAAACTGGCCTACCTGATGCGCACCGAGGGACTCAAGCCGCCCTTTCCCTACCTGCCGCTCAGCATCCTGAGCGCCGACAAGTTCTACGACCACCACTTCCTCTTCCACGTGGCACTGATGCCCTTCACCTTCGGCGACCTGCGCGCGGGCGCCAAGTGGGCAGCGGTGGTTTTCTCCAGCCTGGCCTTCCTGGCTGTTTGGACCCTGTTGTATCGGCAAAAGGTCCCGCTGGCCTGGTTGTGGGCGCTGGGATTGCTGGGCGTCTCGGAGGCTTTCCTGTATCGCATGAGCATCACGCGCGCCCAGTCGCTTTCGCTGGGGCTGCTGGCGCTGGCCATGCTCTGGCTGCTGGAGGGTAAAACCTGGCGGCTGGCCGCCCTGGCCTTTCTCTACGTCTGGGCCTACGACGCTTTTCCGCTGCTGCTGGCGTTGGGCGTGCTGCACTTCCTGGCTGTCGCGCTGATCGAGCGCCGCTTCGACCTGCGTCCGCTGGTCTTCGTCGGGCTGGGCGTGGCGGCTGGGTTGGTCGTCAACCCGTATTTCCCCGCCAACGTCGAATTCTCCATCCAGCACATGCTGCCCAAACTAGCCGACGCCACCTCCGTCTCGGTCGGCAACGAGTGGTATCCCTACGACACGGGCCAGCTGCTCGAAAACTCGCTGCCGTCGCTGGTGGTCTTTGCCAGCGGTATCCTCGGGCTGGGACTCTCGGGCCGCAAAATGGACGTGCGCACCGCCTTTGGATTGTTATCTGCGCTGCTCTTCGGCCTGATGCTCTTCGAGGCGCGCCGCTTCGTAGAATATTTCCCCGCCTTCGCCTTGATCTTCGCCGCCTTTGCCTGGTCGCCCCTGCTCGCGGACCTGTGGCCTGCTCCCGTTTCGGAAGTCGACTCTGCGCCCGCGCTCCTGCCTGCCTTCTCCCTGCGGACGTACCTGCCCGCGGCCCTGCTGGTTGTGGCCGTGCTGGCGGCGGCGCAGCACACCCTGCCCGCCGCGCAGGAGAGCATCCGCGGCAGCAAACCCTACTATCTATATGCGGGCGCGTCCGCCTGGCTGAAGGAAAACACCCCCGCAGGCGAGCGCATCTTCCAGACCGATTGGGACGACTTCCCGCGCCTGTTCTACTACAACACGCACAACACCTACCTGATCGGCCTCGACCCCACCTACATGCAGTTGTACGACGCCGACTTGTACGACCTGTGGGTGAACATCACAGACGGAGATGTCGAAGCGCCTTCGGGGCTGGTCCTATCCCAGTTCGGCGCGCGCTACATCCACACCGACCTGCGGCACGGCAAATTCCTTGCCAGGGCCGCCGCCGACCCTGGCCTGCGCGAGGTCTATCGCGACGAACAGGCCGTCATCTTCGAGGTGGTCACGCCGTAACTCTCCCTGAAATGGAAAACAGCAGCCGTTCGAGGCTGCTGTTTTTTGCTGCGCCAGGCGGACAGGGACAGGCCTTTGTCGTTATTCGCCGACAATTTCGTCCCACCACTTGGACAAATGCGCCAGCGGGCGCGCAGGCTGGTCGGTGTAATGCGAGATGTCGTTGAAGAGCATCAGGCGCGCGTGGACGGTGTCTTTGAAGTCGAGGATGTTCAGGCAGGCGGGGGCCTGGTCGAGGCGGTCGCGGTAGCCGCGCGCGTCGAAGCCGAGCAGGCTGCTCAGGATCAGGCGCAGGGTGGCCTTGTGCGAGACCACCAGCACGTTCTGGCCTGGGTGGTTCACCACGATCTCGCGGATGACGGGCAGGGCGCGCGCCAGCACGCTGATGCCCGACTCGCCGCTCTCGGGCGCAAAGGTGAAGGGGTCGCTTTCCCAGGCGGTGTACTCGTCGGGGAATTGCTTCTCCACCTCCTTGCGGGTCAGGCCCTCCCAGTGGCCGTGGCTGATTTCGCGCAGGCCGTCCCTGGGAGCGGGCGTCAGCTTGTGCGGGCGGCCCAGGATGCGGGCGGTGTCCATCGTGCGGTCCAGCGGACTGGCGTAGATGGCGGCGATCTTGTCGTCGGCCAGGCGCACGGCCAGATGCTGCACCTGTCGGCGGCCTTCTTCGGAGAGGTCCACGTTTTCCGCGCCCGAGAAGCGGTCTTCCTTCGTCAGTGGGGTCGCGCCGTGGCGGACGAGATACAGGCGGGTGATCATGGTTTCCTCCTAGCGTTTACGGCGGCGGTTGCCGCGCCCGCCCGAGGGTCGGCGTGGACGGCTGGGCGCGTCTTCGGGGTTGCGTTCGCCCGTTGGCTGGGGCGCGGGGGCGTGCAGTACCTGCTGGTAGTAGTCATCCAGCAGCATGGTCAGGACGGGCGACTCTTCTTCGTTCTCGGCCAGGCTGCGAGCCAGGGCGGCGAAGCGGCGTGAGCGCTCGGCCTGGAGCTTGTCACGCTCGCGCAGGCGGGCTTCGAGCAGGGCCGTCAGGCGTTCCTCGACCACAGCTTGCACATCGGCGTCAGTGGGCGTGGGCAACTCGCGCATGGGGATGCTGTAGAAGCGGGCGATCTTTTCGAGGTCGAAGCGCTCGGTCTTGTCGAGCAGGGAGATGGCCATGCCCGTCGCGCCCGCCCGCCCCGTGCGGCCCGCGCGGTGGATGTAGGCTTCCATCTCTTCGGGCGGCTCATACTGGAAGACGTGCGACAGGCTGGGAATATCCAGCCCGCGCGCGGCCACGTCGGTGGCGACCAGGAAACGCAGCGTGCCCTTGCGGACGCGCTCCAGCACCCGTTCGCGGGCAGCCTGCGAGAGGTCCGCGCTGAGTTCATCGGCGTCGTAGCCAAAGCGCTGCAGCACGACCGTCACATAGTGAACGCGGGCCTTGGTATTGCAGAAGATGATGGCCGAGGCGGGGTTCTCGATCTCGATCAGGCGGATGAGCGTGCGGTCCTTGTCGAGGCCAGGGATGGAGTAGAAGACGTGCTCCGTCTCGCTGACGTGGATATGGTCGCTGCTCAGGCTGACGAACTCGGCGTTGTGCATGAACTCCTGCGCCGTGCGTTTGACGGCGTCTGGGAAGGTGGCCGAGAACATGCAAGTGTGGACGACGCGGCGCGGCAGATAGCGCTGGATCTCGCGCATGTCGGGGTAGAAGCCCATCGACAACATGCGGTCGGCTTCGTCGAAGATCAGCATCTTGAGGTGTTCGAGCGAGAGCGAACGCTTGAGCAAATGGTCTAGCACGCGCCCAGGCGTGCCGACCACGATGTGCGCGCCGCGTTTGAGCGCGTCGATTTGTGGACCGTACTTGACGCCGCCGTAGACGGCCACCGTGCGCAGGCCTTTGTCGCCGCACAGTTTCTCGGCTTCCTGGAAGACCTGCTTGGCCAGTTCGCGCGTCGGGACGAGGATCAGCGCCTGGCAGGTGTCGCGCGCGGGGTCGAGGCGTTCGAGCATCGGCAGGATGAAGGCGCCTGTCTTGCCGCTGCCCGTGCGCGCCTGGATCATCATGTCGCGTTTGGCGAGCAGATAGGGAATGGCGCGCGCCTGGACGGGCATCAGGCCTGCCCAGCCAGCGCGGGCGGCGGCCTCGCGCAGCGGGGTGGGGAGTTGGTCGAAGGTCAGGTCGGGCAGGACGGCTGGCTGTCCCTCAGCGGGTTCGGTGTTTGGATCGTCCATGAGTGTCTCGTTTCAGATTGAACTTTATGGCTCTCCGCGGGTTCATGGGAAAGGGCAAAGACAATCCACAGATTTCGCAGATTGCGCAGAATTTCCCCGCCAGGAACGGGAGAACCAATTTTAGTGAGGAAAGTAACCCAAGTTGCCACCACCAGGAAATTTCACCGCAAAGGCGCTGAGAGCGCAGACATGCGCCCGAAGGGTGAATATTCTCAAAAAACTCCGCGACCTCAGCGGCTCTGCGGTTCAAAACAGACCAAAACCATTCCTTGTTTTCAAGGCGGCAACTTGCGTAAAGTATATCACCTGACCGTGATCTCTTCAGGGTTCAGGTCCACTTCCAGTGCGTCGCCGTAGCGGATGTTGGGGAGCTCGTAGGTGATGACCTCGACCAGCGAGGGATTTTGGAAGTGTGTCTTTTTGGTTTCGGGGTGCGGATAGTAAACCCAGCCTTCGTACAAGACGTTTTGAAACTTCACCCTGCAACGCGAGAACGAAAAGGTCTCGGGCGGATGCAGGTCGGTCCACTCGACCAGCGGGAAGGTGAACTCGGGGCGGGCCATCTCGAAGACGGCGGGCGCAATGGAGATGTTCAGTGTGCCGTTGAAGTAGGGAACCAGATCCATGCCCAGGGATTTGAAAAAGGGTTTCTGCTTTTCGAGCGAGCTATACGGATAGGCCGCAGAGGGACCCGAAGCCACGCGGTGGCCTTGCACGAGAACGCCAGAGAGACGAATCCAGTCTGTGCTCATAGAGTGGGATAGGGCAGCACGTAAGCCAGCATCACATAAAAGAAGATGGCATTGCCCGCCAGCACGCAGATGTGCCAGATCTCATGGTTGCCGAAATACGGCGGGAAGGGATTGGGCTTGCCGACCGCAAAGATGATTGCGCCGACTGTGTACGACAGTCCGCCTGCCACCAGCCACAGGATGGCGGTCAGCCCGAGTTGCTGGTAGACGGGGCCGATCAGGAAGACGATCAGCCAGCCCATCAGCAGGAAACTAATGTTGGACATCAGCACGGTGATCTTCGTAAAGAAAATGGACTTGAGCGTGATGAAGAGGACCGCCAGGCTCCAGATGACGCCGAACAGAAGCCAGCCCGTCGCGCCGCTGAAGACCGTCAGGCAGAAGGGCGTGTAGGTCCCCGCGATGAGGATGTAGATGGCGTCGTGGTCGAGGATGCCGAAGACGCGCTGGTACTTCCCGAAGAGCAGGAAGAAGTGCAGCAGGCAGCTAAACAGGAAGGATAGGAACAGGCTTGCGCCGTAGATGGCGAACCCCACCACGTGGACAGGCTTGCCCGCCAGCGCGGCCAGTGTCACCAGCACGGCCAGCGCCGAGATGGACAGGATGGCCCCGACCAGATGGCTGATGGCGTTGAAGTATTCATTGCTGTCGGGCGAGGAGATCATCGGGTCGAGGGCGGGTTTGTTCATGGGCGCGAGTATATCGTATTCCTGGGTGGAGTCCAAAGCCCCCAGACTTTGGATGGCCCTGAGTTCAGAACGCCTGGCAACGGGAAAGAGCCTAACCACAAAGGGCACAACGTACACAAAGGGGAAAGGGCGTCATATTTCGGTATTTTCCCTTCGTATCCTGTGGGGTGAAAATGATTTTCCCGTCAAGATGGCAGGGTTGAAAACGTACACCCCTTGAAAGGGGCTGGAAATCGGGGTTCGTTTTGTGCTACAGTAAGGAGGGGAAATGAAGGCGTGTCGGCTGAAAGGAGGTTGCGATGACTGCAAGAAAGCGACTGTCCGTGCTTCTGGCTGACGACGGCTCACAACATGCCCAGGCCGCCATTGACCTATTGGGAAGCCTGCCCCTGCCGCCCAAGACCCGCGTCTCGGTATTACGCGTCTTCACGCCAGGCCAGGTGGACCTGTTGCCCGCTTTCGAGCGGACCCTGGAAGCCACGCGCCAGCGCGTCGAGCAGATGGGCATCCCCGCCCAGGGACAGGTATTGCTCGGACATCCCGCCGAGAAGATCATCGAGGTTTCCAAAGAACACAGGACAGATTTGATCCTGATGGGCGCGAAGGGCCTGCGCGCCACGCTGGGAATCCTGCTCGGCGGCGTGGCCCAGCAGGTGGCCGAGTATGCTGATTGTCCCGTGCTGGTGGTGCGCGCGCCCTGGCGCGGCCTGCGGCGTGTGCTGCTCGTCACCGACGGCTCGGCCACCAGCCAGGCGGCGGTACGCTACCTGGCGCGTTTCCCGCTGCCTGCTTCGGTGGACCTGCGCGTGATGCACGTCCTGGCGCCCGAGCAGCAGGCCGTGGCGATGGAAATGTACGCCGCCAGCTGGCGCCCGATCTACGTGCCGATCTACAGCGAGGAGGAACTGGCCGCGCGGGCGAAACGGGAACAGTCCCAGGGCCAGGCCGTGCTCAAGCGGACCTGCGACCTGCTTCAGCGTCACGGGCTGACGTCCATCCCCGAGCTGCGCCGCGGCGACGCCGCCACCGAGATGCTCGACTACGCCAAAGAGAACCAGGTGGACCTGATCGTGGCGGGTTCCCACGGCTGGAGCGCCATCCGCAGTTGGTGGATGGGCAGTGTTTCGCGCAAGTTGGTGCATTATGCGGGCTGTTCGGTGTTGATCGTGAAGGCCCCGCACAAGGAGGTTCCCCATGGAGATTGAAATCGGCAAGGTCAAACATTTCTACGGCCACCTTTGCGTGGCGGTCCTGGCGCTGGATGACAGCCTGAAACTCGGTGACCGCATCCACATCTGCGGGCACTCGACCGATTTCACCCAGCGCGTCGGCTCGATGGAGGTGGA
>CALLJA010000011.1 GCA_938008865.1 uncultured Anaerolineales bacterium | reverse complement strand
TGGCAGGCAGGTCACATGCAGACGGGCGGACGCTATTCGTTGTTCGGCTGCACGCTGGCCCCAGGCTTCACCGATTCCATGTTCGAGGGCGGGACGCGGGATCATCTCCTCGCGCTGTACCCCGACCGCGCCGAAGATATTCACAAGTTCGGCTGCGATGTGGACAATACGTCCATGCCCGAGGGGTTTGCGACGTAAGCCTTCGTGTCGTCCTGAGCGGACCATCAAGCGCCGCCATCAACAAATGTTAAAGCGAATGACCTCTACCACGTCTGAGCACCGATCCCCGATCCTCTCCTGATCCAAACCTAAAGCAGACCTGACAGGTTGAGAAACTTGTCAGGTCCGCTTTTTAATATCCTCGGAGGATAGTGGCAATATCCTGGTAGGATATTGATAATCGGTCAGTGCATCTTTTTCAACCAGTACTGACCTGTTGGAGAACAAGACAGTACCTGTTCCTATGACTATAGTAAAGCCTGGCAAAAATCAGAGGGGGTGTCGTCCTGAGCGGAGCGACACTTGCACCTGCACAAACCGCAGGTGCAGTGCAGGTGAGGACCTCTACCACGGCAATCGAGATCCTTCGGTCGCGACACCTGCCCTGGCGGGCGGTGCCAGGGAGAACGCCCTCCCTCAGGATGACACATCACAGTAACAAAAAGAGACTGGCTTTCACCAGTCTCTTTTCGTTCACAGTTCCAGCTTCATATTTTGTGCGCGATATTTCTTCAAGCCATTCCAGCCCACCAGCATTTTTTCCTTTTCATCCCACAACCGATAATACAGCGACCTGAGGCTCTTGCGGAAGGTCAGCGGCTCGACCTGGAAGATGGGATTCTCGTTGTGACACTTCTCCAGCTTGTAGTTGGGGATCTTCGGGCTGAGGTGATGGATGTGATGGTAGCCGATGTTGCCCGTGAACCATTGCAGCACTTTCGGCAATTTGTAGAACGAACTGCCCGCCATGCCCGCCTTGAAGAAATCCCAGTTCTCGTGGCGCTCCCAATAGGTCGGGTAGAAATTATGCTGAACGTAGAACAGCCACACGCCCGCCGAGCAGGCGATCAACAGGATGGGAATCTCCACCAGTAGAAAAGCCGCCCAGCCGATCTTGAGCATCAGCCAGCCAATGACCGCCGCCAGCGCCAGGTTGGTCCAGATCACACTGTTGCGCTCGCGCTTCCCCACGCCCGGGCGCCAAAAGCGGTGCGTGACCGCAAAGACCAGGAACGAGCCGATGGTGAACAGGATCATCGGGTTGCGCATGATGCGATAGCCGATCTTCTTCCACCAGGGCGCAGCCAGGTATTCCTCCACGGTCATGGTGTACACATCGCCGATGCCGCGTCGGTCGAGGTCGCCAGCCGTGGCATGGTGGATGGCGTGGTCGTGCTTCCACTCGAAATACGGCGTCCACACCAGCACGCCCAGCATCAGGCCCATGCGGTCATTTGCCTTCTGAGTCTTGAGGAATGAGCCGTGGCAGCAATCATGGAACAGGATGAACATCCGCACCATGAAGCCCGCCGCGGGCACGGCCAGCAGCAGGGTCAACCAGTAGCCTACCTCGAGCGCGCGATACATCAAGTACCACATCACAAGAAAGGGGACCACCGAGTTCATCACCTGCCAGAGACTGCGCCCCGTATCAGGGAACGAGTATTTTGCCGTGATCCCCTGCCAGCGAACTTTTTCTGTAGACATGACTGCCTCCTGATTTATTGTATATCAAATCGTGCCAAAAGTTGCGCCAGCCGCAGGTCGGCCAGCGAATTCACCCGCAGGCTCTCGCCCTCGAACTCCAGCAGCGCGGTGACCGGGTTGGGCGCGGCCACCACGAACAGCCCCGCCGCGCGCGCAGCCTTCACACCGTTGGGCGAGTCCTCGAAGGCCAGCGCCTCGTCGGCGCGCACGCCCAGCGTCTCCATCGCCTTGAGGAACAGGTCGGGGTGCGGCTTGGTGCAGCCGGCGGGCACATCGTCGGCGCAGATGACGTGGTCGAAGCGGTCGAACAGGCCGAGGCGCGTGAGGTGCGAGTCCACCCAGGCGTGGGGCGAACTCGAAGCGACAGCCAGTCCCATGCGGCGGAGTCGGGCTTCGTTCACGAGGTCCAGCACCCCGGGCCGCACCGACTGGGAGCGGATCAACTCATCGCTCGCGGACCTGTGCCTGCCGCGCGTCAAAACGGGGTCAGCCCCGCCCGAGGTCAGTTCCGCCAAATGGGCAGCGGGGTCGAAGCGCGCCGCTCCCAGCCCGCCGATGATGCGGCCCCACTGTTCGAGGGGCAGTTCATGCCCGTGTTCATCATAAATGGATTGCCAGACGCGGAACTCGGGCGTTTCTGTGTCGAGAATCAGCCCGTCGAAATCGAAGATCAATGCTTTGATCATAACTCCCTTTCCTGCGCGGTCATGCCAAAAGAAAGGCCCCCGAAATTCGGGGGCCTGGCATGTCACGGACTTTCAGAACAAACGCAACACCGCGCTGCTGGCCCAGGCGAACAGGGGCTGCGGCACGAAGCTGACGACCACGGTAGCCAGGGCGGTCAGGCCCCAGGTGAAGTTCAGCCAGAACTCGCTGCCGGTCTGCGGCTCGCCCTCGCGCATAAACATGTTCACCACCACGCGCAGATAGTAGTACGCGGAGATGAGCGAGGTCACCACGCCCACGATGGCCAGCCAGACGAAGCCGCCGTCGATCACGGCGCGGAAGAGGTAGAATTTGCCGACCATGCCGATGGTGGGCGGGAAGCCGATCAGCGAGAGCATGAAGACGGTCATTGCCAGCGCCAGCGGACGGTTCTTCCAGAACAGGCCCGCGTAGTCGCCGAGTTCGAGTCCCTTGCCGCCCTGTTTCTCCAGCGCGATGACCACGCCCCACGCGCCGAAGTTGCTCACGGCATAGGCCACCAGGTAGAACAATCCCGCCGCCACCGAGACAGGCATGACCTGCGGGTTGCCGTAGGGCACAAAGGCCATCAGGATGTAGCCCGCGTGCGCGATGCTGGAGTAGGCCAGCAGGCGCTTGATGTTGGTCTGCGAGACGGCGACCAGGTTACCGACGATCATGGTCAGCGCCGCGAGGGCCGCGAGGATAGGCGTCAGGTCAGCGGTGAGGGTGGGGAAAGCCAGCGCGAAGACGCGCAACAGCGCGGCAAAGCCCGCGATCTTGGCGCCCGAGGACATGAAGGCCGTCACCGAGGTGGGCGCGCCCTGATACACGTCGGGGGTCCACATGTGGAAGGGCACGGCGGCCACCTTGAAGCCGAATCCCACCAGGAGCAGGGCCGCGCCGATGGTCAGGAGCAGGCCCGAGGTCCCGGCTGAGGCGGCGGTCACGATTCCGCTGTAGGAGGTGCTGCCCGTCGCGCCGAAGATCAGCGCAATGCCATAGACGAGGAAGCCGGTCGAGAACGAACCGAGCAGGAAGTATTTGAGACCCGCCTCTTCCGATTCGATCTGGCGCGCGTTGAGGGCGGCCAGCACGTAGAGCGGAATGGAGAGCAGTTCGAGGGCGATGAACACCACGATCAAGTCGGAGGCCTGGACCATGAGCATCATGCCGACCACGCTGAAGAGCAGCAGGATATAGTACTCGCCGCGCTCCAGGCCCATGCGGCGGACGTAGCCGTAAGCCAGGGCCACGCCGAACAGGCCGCTGACCAGCAGCAGGGCGTTGAGGAAGGCCGAAAAGCCGTCGAGGGTCACCATGCCTTTGAAGCCGCTGCTCGTCCCGCCGGATTGCGCCAGCGTAAGCCCGAGCGACAGCGCCAGGCCAAAGGCCGCGAGGACGGCGGTCAGCCCCTTGCGCTCGCGCGGGATGAAGAGGTCCACCAGCAGGAGCACGCAGGCCCAGACCACCAGAACGATGGCGGGCAGGATGGTGGCAAGGTCAATGGGGTTGATGTACTGTGACATTAGACGCTCCAAGAGCGGGCATGGACGTCCATGCTACGGCAGGGGCAGGGCGGACACGAGGGCTTTCACCGTGGGCGCCATCAAGTCGAAGAAGGGCTTGGGGTACAGGCCGATCCAGAAGATGAAGATGAGCAGCGGCAGGACGGTGAGGATCTCGCGCCAGTTTAGGTCGCGCAGGGCGTGACCGTGATGCTTGACCTCTTCGACGATGGAGCCGGTCGGGCCGAGGAACATCTTCTGGAACATGTACAGGATGTAAACCGCCGCCATGATGACGCCCGCCGCCGAGATGCCCGCGTACCAGGGGCTGCCGATGGCTTGCGAACCGAACGCGCCCAGCAGGATGGTGAACTCGCCGACGAAACCGTTCAGGCCAGGCAGGCCCATCGAAGAGAGCGAGGCGATCAACATGATGGTGCCGAAGATCGGGGTGATCTTCCACAAGCCGCCGTAGACGCTGATCGTGCGGGTGTGAGTCTGCTCGTAGATCATACCGATCAGAAGGAACAACGCGCCGGTGCTGAGACCGTGGTTGATCATCTGCAGGATGGCGCCGACGATGCCCTGTTCGTTGAGCGCGAACATGCCCAGCATCACGAAACCGAGGTGGGAAACGGACGAATAAGCCACCAGCTTCTTGACGTCGGACTGGGCGTAGGAGACCGCGGCACCGTAGATGATGCCGATGGTCGCGAAGAGCGCGATCCACGGGGCCATCTGTACCGCCGCCTGCGGGAAGAGCGGGATGTTGAAGCGCAGGAAACCGTAGGTACCCATCTTCAGCAGCACGCCCGCCAGGATGACGGAGCCAGCCGTGGGCGCTTCCACGTGGGCATCGGGCAGCCACGAGTGCAGCGGCCACATCGGCACCTTGATGGCGAAGGCGGCCGTGAAGGCCAGGAACAGCCATATCTGGGTCTGCGGGTCGATCGCGCCGCTGGCATATAACTCAGGCAGTTTGGCAATCAGCCCGGGCACGGAGAAGGTGCCCGCCTGGATGGCCACGAACAGGATCGCCAGCAGCATCAGGATGGAGCCCGCCATGGTGTACAGGAAGAACTTCACCGCGGCGTAGATGCGGCGCGGGCCGCCCCAGATGCCGATCAGGAAGTACATCGGGACCAGGGTGAATTCCCAGAAGATGTAGAACAGGAACAGGTCCTGCGCGAGGAACACGCCCATCATGCCCACTTCAAGCAGCAGGAAGAACATCATGAAGTCCTTCACGCGCTCCTCCACCGCCGTCCAGGTGGACAGGATGGAGATGGGGGTCAGGAAGCCCGTCAGCAGCACAAGCAGGATCGAGAGACCGTCCACGCCCAGATGGTACTGGATATTCCAACCCGCGACGGTGATCCAGTCATAGGCTTTGCCCAACTGCAGGGTCGGGTCCGATGCGTTGAACATCGAGAGCACCCACAGCGACAGGCCGAAGGTCACCAGCGTGGTGACGAGCGCCGTCCAGCGCAGGAGATTCTTCCTCTCACTGGGGATGAAGGCCAGCGCCAGCACGCCCAGCAGCGGGAAGAAGGTCAGGAGGGTAAGAGGTTGTGAAAGAAATTCCATGTCCGTTCCTCGTTTCTACGAGTTATTTCAGAAGCAGATAGCCCAGGATGATGACAACGCCCAGGAAGACCGAGAGCGCGTACGAACGCACAAAGCCGTTCTGGAATTTGCGCGTGGTCCCCGAGAGCCATTGGGTGGCCTTGCCGAGGAAATTGGCAAAAGCGTCGATCCCCTTCTGGTCGGCGACCTCGTTGAGGGCGATATGGGAGAGCCAGTTGTAGGTGCCCGCGATGACCTTGTCGTGCACAAAATCGTGCCAGAATTCCCAGTCGATCTTGTCCGCCAGGAAGCGGGAGATATCCACGTAGCGGTCGACGATGACGAACCAGTAGCCCTCGTCCACGAACCACTTGTTCTCCATGCCGGTGAAGGCCAGGCCGAGCGGCTTCTTGAGCGGATCGGGCTGCCCCGCCTTGAGCGGATTACGCCCATAGATCCACCAGGAGATGAAGATGGCAGCCAGGGCCGCGACCGTGGAAATAAGCGCCACGTAGGGATTGAACCCGCCCCAGGACAGTTCGAGCCAGGGGGCCACATGGGCTTCATGCTCGACGACCTTGACGGTATGCTCCAGCCAGTGTCCCAGCGTATGCACGGCGGGCAGGTTGAGCGCTCCGCCCAGCATGGAGAGCGCCGCCAGCACCATCAACGGGACGGTCATCACGGCGGGGCTTTCCACGGCGTGAGCGGCCGCCTCGTGGCGGGCCTCGCCGAAGAAGACCATCCAGATCTGGCGTCCCATGTAGAAAGCAGTGAAGAAGGCCGCAATAGCCAGCAGGGCATAGACCTGCGGGTATAGTTTGGCCGCGTCCAGCAGGATCTCATCCTTGGACCAGAACCCTGCAAATGGGAAGATGCCCGCCAGGGCCAGCGTGCCGATCATATACAGCCAGAAGGTCACGGGCATGGTCTTGCGCAGGCCGCCCATGTTGCGCATGTCGCCCGGGTCGAAGACTTCCTCGTGATGGCCGCCGTGACCGTGTCCATGATGCGCGAGGTGGTGATGTCCGCGCTCCAGGCCGAGGATGACGGAACCCGCCGAGAGGAAGAGCAGTGCCTTGAAGAAGGCGTGCGTGATGAGGTGGAACATACCCGCCACATACGCGCCCATGCCGACCGCCGCCACCATGAATCCCAACTGGGAAATGGTGGAATAGGCCAGCACCTTCTTGATATCGTATTGGCCGACCGCGATGGTGGCGGCAAAGAGCGCCGTCACCGCGCCAGTCATAGCCACGATGTATTGCGCTTCGGGGACCAGGGTATACAGCGGAGCCGAGCGGGTGATGAGGTACACGCCCGCGGTGACCATCGTCGCGGCATGGATCAGGGCCGAGACGGGGGTCGGGCCTGCCATCGCGTCCGGCAGCCAGACGTAGAGCGGAATCTGCGCCGACTTGCCCGCCACGCCGATCAGCATGAAGAGCGTGATCAGGACGATGATGACCGGGTTGGATTCCGCAATTGCGGGCGCGGCAGCAAAGACCTGGTCGAACTGGAAGCTATGAACGCTGCCCAACTGCCAGAACATCAGAAAGCCCGCGATCAGGAAGCCGAAGTCGCCGATGCGGTTGGTGATAAAGGCCTTCTTGGCCGCGTTGGAGTTGGCCCACGAAGAGCGGCCGAGCGTGTCCATGTCGTACCAGAAGCCGATCAGCAGGAAGGAGCACAGGCCCACGCCTTCCCAGCCGACGAAGAGCATCATGTACGAGTCGCCGCTGACCAGGATCATCATGGCGGCGATGAACAGGTTCAGGAAGACGAAGAAACGCTGGTAGCGCGGGATGTCGTTCTTGAAGCGCACATCCTCGTGCATGTAGCCGATGGCGTAGATGTGGATCAGGGTGCCGACACCCGAAACGACCAGCATCATGGTGGTCGAGAGCGAGTCGAGGCGGAAGGTCCAGTCGAGTTTCAGGTCGCCGATGTAGATCCACTGGCCCAGCGTCCAGCGCGCCACTTCGCCGTGACCGGCAAAGACGGTGTAAGCCAGCAGTACCGAGACGATAAAGGCCGCGCCCGAAGCGGTGGCCGCAATGGCGCCGATGGCCCTCTCGCCCCAGGGCTGTTTCATGAACCAGCCGCCGAGGAGGATGTTGAGGAGCAGGCCCGCGAGGGGGGCAAAGACCAGCCAGGGAGCCAGGAATGCAAAACCGTGAGTTTCCATGCGTTATCCCTTCAGGCTGTTCATTTCGTCCACGTTGATGCTGTGGCGGCTCTTGAAGATCTGCACGATCAGCGCCAGGCCCACGGCCACTTCCGCGGCGGCCACCGTCATCACGAAGAAGACGAAGATCTGCCCATCGAGACTGTTGTGCATGCTGGCGAAAGCCACGAAGGCCAGGTTGGCGGCATTCAACATCAACTCGACCGACATGAAGATGATCAGCGGGTTGCGGCGGACCAGCACCCCCGCCGCGCCGATGGTGAACAGCACCGCCGAGAGCAGGATGTAATAACTGATGTCGACCATTATTTCTGGCCTCCTTTTTCCTGTTTGGTCAGCACGATCGCGCCGACCATGGCCACCAGCAAAAGAATGGAGGTGATCTCGAAAGGCAGGAGATAGGATGTGAACAACGCTTCGCCGATCTTCTGCAGGGCAGGCAGTTCGTTGAGCGCCGCGTCCGGGCGGGCAATGGCCCCGACGGCGGCGTGGCGGAAGAGCAGCAGGTACACCGTCTCGGCCACCAGCACGACCGCCAGGATAAACGCGGCCAGGCCCTGTCCACGCAGGACCTTGCTGGGGGCCAGCGTCTCCGCGCCCAGCAGCATGATCACGAACAGGAACAGCACCATGATGGCGCCCGCGTACACCGTCACCTGCGAGATGGCGATGAAGGGCGCGCCCAGCAACAGGTAGAAGACCGCGATGGTGGCGAAGTTCAGCACCAGGAAGAGGGCCGAGTAGACGGCGTTCTTGCTGAGCAGCATGCCAAGGGCCGTAGCCACCGCCACCGCAGAGAGGATGAGGAAGAGGATCAGGTCGATGCTCATGGACTAATCCTGTGGGTCTTTCATCTCGGGCACCGAGCGCTTATACACGCCGGGTTCCACCTTGCGGGGTGTGGTCATGGCGGCATCGGGCACGGGTTCGAGCAGCATTTCCTTCGGGTAGATCGCTTGTCGGCGGTCGGTGAAGGACAGTTCGTAGTTGTCGCCCAGCACGATGGCCTCGGTCGGACAGGCGTCCTCGCAGAAGCCGCAGTAGATGCAGCGCAGCATGTTGATCTCATAGGTGGAGGCATAACGCTCACCCGGCGAGAAGCGCTGCTCGTCTGTGTTCTCGGAGGCTTCCACGAAGATCGCGTCCGCGGGGCAGGCCGCCGCGCACAGCGAACAGCCGATGCACTTCTCCAGGCCGTTCTCGTAGCGCTTCAACACGTGACGACCGCGGAAGCGCGGGCGGACTTCCCGCTTCTCCTCGGGATATTGCACCGTGACGGGTTTCTCGAACAGCGACGCAAAGGTGCGCGCCAACCCGCGACTCAGTTCCCAGATCGGTTCAACGAATCGCATAACTCTTTCTCCTCAGGGCCTGGTCGATCATGGCGGTCGCGAACAATCCCACGACGATCGAAACCACGGGGACCAGCCAGATGTAGCCTGGATTGAACTCCTGCGCCAGTAAAACACCCACCGCCGAGATGAACACCATCGCCAACGAAAGCGGCAGCAGCACCTTCCAGCCGAAGGACATCAAGCGGTCATAGCGGATGCGCGGCCAGGTGGCGCGGATCCAGATCATAAAGAATAGCAGGACCACGACCTTCAGCAACAGGTAGATTGGGCCAAGGAACCAGGCCTGGGACTGCCAGGGCCCGACCGTCCAGATCGCGTCCACGCTCAGGA
>CALLJA010000010.1 GCA_938008865.1 uncultured Anaerolineales bacterium | reverse complement strand
AGTTGGCGGTGGTCAGTGCGGCGGCGGCGGCGGCCCGTTGCGCGGCCAGCAGGCTTGGGTCCAGGGCGAGGAGCGGCTGGCCCTCCGTCACGGATTGGCCTTCGTCCGCCAGGACGTCGGCCACCTTGCCAGCCAGTTCGGGCGCGATGTTGACCTGGGTCGCTTCGATGAATCCCGAAGCGGTCAGCGCGCCGTCGGACTTGTTGAGGACTTGAGTGGCGATGAAGTAAACGCCGATGAGCACCAGCGCGGCGATAACGAGGATGGCGGGAAGCGGCGGGCGTTTGTTATTCATGGAAAAATCTCCTTTGTCTCTCCTGAAAGGAGCGGGGATGGGGGGTGAGGTTAGTCAAGTCGCTTATGGAAGCGCAACGTGGCGGCAGTCATGATACCGACCGCAAAAAGCGTCATTAAGATGACGTCTGTCTGGATCATCTCCAGCCCGACGCCTTTGAGCAAAAGGGCGCGCAGGATGACCAGGTAATAACGAAGGGGCATGAGATAGGAAAGCCACCGTAATACTGCGGGCATGGCTTCGAGCGGAAAGAAAAAGCCGGAGAGGAAGATGCTCGTCAGGAGCGTCATCCAGACCGTGAGCATGGCTTCCTGTTGGGTGTTGGCGATGGTGGATGCGAACAGGCCGATGCCGAGGCCGGTGATGAGGAAATCCAGCGAGAGCAGGATGATGAGGCCAATATCGCCGCGGATAGGCATGCCGAACCACCAGTGGCCGACGGCCAGCACCTCCAACGTGTTGAAGAAGCCGAGGATCACATAGGGCATCAGCTTCCCGACGATGAGTTCCCACGGGCGGATGGGCGTGACGATCAGTTGTTCGATGGTGCCGCGTTCGCGTTCGCGCACGACCGAGGTGGCGGTCAGGATGGCGGCGATGGCGAACAACACCATGCCGATCACGCCGGGGATCATGAAGTAGGCGCTGACCATGTCGGGGTTGTACCAGACGGTCGTCCGCACCTCGACCGGCGGCTGGACGCGCATATTCTGTCCCGTGCGCGCGAAGCGCTCGGCCAGGATCTCGGTGGCGTGCGCCTGGCTGATGAGTTTGGCCGCCGAAAGCGCCGTAGACGCGCTGGTGGGGTCCGAGCCGTCAAGGATGAAGGCCACGCTGGCCTTGCCCTCGCTCAAACGCTGGGAATAATCGGGCGGGATGATGACCGCCGCGCGCGCCTGGCCCGATTCGATCAGGTACTGAATCTCAGTCTGCGAGTCGACCGAGTAGGCGATGCGGAAGTAATCGGCGGCGCGGTAGGAATCCAGCAGGGCGCGCGACTCCGCGCTGCGGCTCTGGTCGAGCACGGCCAGCGGCACGTTGCGCACGTCGTTGGTGGCGGAATACCCCAACAGGAACAACTGCATGATCGGGATGATCAAGATCATCACCAGGGTGCGCGGGTCGCGCAGAATCTGGATGAATTCCTTGCGGATGATGGACATTAAGCGCGAGTTCATGCGGGCTCCTTGAGAACTCCATGCAGAAAAATATCCACGTAGGCCTCCATGGAATTTGGAGGCAGAAGGTGTTTGAAAGAAGTGTCACTCAGGATAATCTCGGTGACCATATAGGACACCACCAGCCCAAAGAAGGAACGAGCCAGTACAGCGGGATTGCCAACCCGTAACTCCTTGCGGGTTTTGACAAGCTTTTCGAAAATAGGCAGGATCTTGGGCGCAACTTCCAAAACGATCAATCTGCCATGCTGGCCGCGAAATTCGACCAGTTCGATGAACATCAGATTGATGAAATCAGGATTTCTTTTGATTTCGTTCATGCTGATCAATGCCGCATTACGCAGAAATTCCTCGGCGGTATCGCCCTGCGCCTCCAGCACCAAAGGCATGATCGTCTTATACGGGTGTTTATCCACGACAATGGCTTCGAAGATCTCCTCCTTGCTCTTGAAGTGGTTGTAGATGCCGCCCAGGGCCAGCCCGGCCTGTTCAGCAACCTGCCGCATCGAGGTGGCATGGTAACCATTCTTGATGAACAATTCCATGGCGGCATCTTCGATGGCCAGCCGTGTCAATTCGCCTTTGGAAAGAGCTTCTTCAGTCATAATTTCCTCTCAGGTAAATGAACGAACGTTCGTTTTTATTTTATACAAATTGGCTGGCTTGTCAAGCAAAAACGTGACATTTTCGTAGATTGGGAGCGCTTTCAGTTACAATCCAGCCATGCTCACCACCCTCGAAAAGCAAATCAGGCAAAACCTGAAGCACAACCTGGTCGTCAATTTGTGGGATGGCGGCCTGTTCGGCGTCGCGCTTGGCTTCGCATCGTTCAGTACCATCCTGCCCCTCTTCGTCGCCACCATGACCGATTCCGCCCTGCTGATCGGCCTGGTGCCCGCCATCCACTCGGTCGGCTGGCAGTTCCCGCAGCTGTTCATGGCCCAGCGCGTCGCGCGCCTGCGCAAGTACAAACGCACCGTCCTGCTGACCACCCTGCACGAACGTTTCCCCTTCCTCGGGCTGGCCGTTGTGGCCCTGCTGATCCCCGTCATCGGCAAGCAGGCCGCCCTCGTGCTGACCTTCCTGCTGCTCATCTGGCAGGGACTGGGTGGCGGCTTCACCGCCAACACCTGGACCTCGATGATCTCCAAGATCATGCCGCCCGACTCGCGCGGCACCTTCTTCGGCTTCCAGGGCGCGCTGGCCAACCTGACCCTGAGCGGGGCCGCCGTGCAGGCGGGCTACCTGCTGGCCCTGGTGCCGCCGCCGTTCAACTTTGCAGCCAGTTTCGTGATCGCCTGCCTGTTCTTCTTCTTCTCCTGGTATGCGCTCTCGCTCACCCGCGAACCCGAAGATACCGAAAAGGTCATCCCCGAGACCCAGCCGAATTTCTGGCACGAGGCCCGCGCCGTGCTCGCCCGCGACGCCAACTTTCGCTGGTTCCTCGGCGCGCGTCTGCTCTCGCAGTTCGCCGTGATGGGCTGCACGTTCTACATCATCTATGCCAAGCGCCATTTCGATATGGACCTCATCACGGCAGGCTACCTGACCGCCACCCTGACCATCTCGCAGACGGTGGGCAACGCGGGCATGGGCTGGCTGGGCGACCGTGTCGGCCACCGCGCCATGCTGGTCCTCGGCGCCGTGGCGGCTTTCGCCAGTTCCCTGCTGGCCTGGAACGCCCCCTCCCTGGCCTGGTTCTACCCCATCTTCGCGCTGGCGGGCCTGGCCTACGTCGCCATCTGGACCAACAGCCTGTCGATGACCGTCGACTTCGGCAGCGAGGCTGACCGCCCAATGTACATCGGCCTCTCGCAAACCCTCACCGCCCCCGCCACCATCCTGGCCCCCATCCTCGGCGGCTGGATCGCCGACCTGGCGGGCTTCCAATTGACCTTCATGATTTCCGCCGCGCTCTCAGTGGCGTTATGCGGCGTCCTCATCATGCTCGTCAAAGACCCCAGAAAAGGCGTTGTCATCACGCCTTCCAGCCAGGAATTGGTCGAATAAGTTTAAAATCTTCATCACATGGATTACACGGAGAAACACAGATTGATACGGAAATTTTTTAAAGCTCCGTCCGTGTAAATCCGCGTAATCCGTGGCATCCGTGTACAGAAACACATCCAACAGGAGCAGCCATGACCCTCATTCAGGAAAAAGTCCAGCAAGCCATCCACATCCTCCAGCAGCAGGAGATCGACCTGTGGCTGACCTTCGTCCGCGAGACCAGCGGCGTGCGCGACCCCGCCCTGGACCTGTTGGTGGGTCCCGCCGACCTGACCTGGCCCTCCGCCCTGATGCTCACCCGCCAAGGCGGGAAGCTCGCCATCATCGGCAACCTCGAAAAAGAATCGCTCGAACGCCTGGGCGTGTACGACCCCGTCCTCGGCTACGACACCGCCGTGCGCGACTTGCTGCGCGAGACTATCACCCGCCTCGACCCGCAAACCATCGCCGTCAACACCTCGCGTAATAACGTCCATGCGGATGGGTTGACCCATGCCATGTACGAGATGCTGCGCGAGCACCTGGCGGGCACGCCCTACGCCGACCGCCTGGTCAGCGCCGAGCCGATCATCAATGCCCTGCGTGGGCGCAAGACTCCCGCGGAATTGGCCCGCATCCGCGAGGCCGTGCGCCTCACCGATGAGATCTTCCAACAAACCTTCGGCTACCTCCAGATCGGCATGACCGAACTGGAAGTAGCCGACTTCATGCAGGCCCAGGTCCGCGCGCGCGGGCTGGAACTGGCCTGGCCCGCCGAGAACTGTCCCGCCGTCAACAGCGGACCCAACTCCCCCGTCGGCCACAGCGGCCCCACCGACATCCGCCTCGAACGCGGGCACCTCCTGCACTTCGACTTCGGCGTCAAATACGAAGACTACTGTTCCGACATCCAGCGCGTGGTCTATCTGCTGCGCGAAGGCGAGACGGAAGCGCCCGTTGAAGTCCAGCGCGGCTTCCTCACCATCCGCACCGCCGTCGAAAAGGCGCGCGCCGCCATGCGGGCAGGCGTGACAGGCAACGCCATCGACATCATCGCGCGCGAGATTGTCACAAGCGCGGGCTATCCCAGCTACCCCTACGCCCTCGGCCACCAACTCGGCCGCGTAGCCCACGACGGCGGCGCCCTGTTGGGTCCGCTGTGGGAGAAATACGGCGACTCGCCCAACCTGAAACTGGAAATCGGCCAGGTCTTCACCATCGAGCCCGGGCTGGCCGTGCCCGCTTACGGCTACCTCGGCCTGGAAGAGGACGTGGTCATCACAGAAAATGGTGCAGAATATTTGGGAGGGCACCAGGCGGAGATCGTGCTGATCGAAAGGTAGGCGCGTCTCTCTTGGTCATCCCCATTAAACAAGCAGACACAGCCCATCGGGGGTGGCTGTGTCTGCTCGCGAATTTCAGGAAATCACAGATTCCAAATGTCGTTGCGAGCGAAGCAATCTCCCAATCTGCAAGTATTTTTTTACCATTCTGCGATGAGATTGCTTCAGCGGAAGTTCACCGCCTCGCAATGACGCCAAATTCTTGATTTACTGATAAGAAACAGTCCCTTAGAGACTGTATGAAAAGTGGTCGAGTAAGATTGG
>CALLJA010000009.1 GCA_938008865.1 uncultured Anaerolineales bacterium | reverse complement strand
CGCTATCAGCCATGCTGGCGCCTGTCCCCGTCGAATCCCACATCGAGTTCGGCCGCGACTGGCTGGACGCCGTCCGCAAGAACTGGCGGGAAGGTGACGTCGTCGTCTGCTTTGCGGGGCAGCCCGCGGGCCTGGGACGCAGGTCGCTGGGTGAATTGCTTGAGTCGAACTTGAAGTCCACGGTGTACGTGCTCGACGGGGTCTATCCCGTCGAATCGCCGCGCCCGCAATGGATGTCCAGCCTGCTGGGTTGGGGCGGCTCCCTCGGCCTGATCACAGGCTTCCTGTGGCTGCAAGTGGGGTTGGCTCATCTCCCGAAGGATTGGGCCCACACTGGCCTGATGTACCTGTCCGTCCTGATCGAGGTCGGCGCGGTCTGGGGCTGGAACTCGCTATTCTCATAATTTTTTTCAAAGGTTCAACATGTTAGAGACAAATCCGAAAGTGTTATCCGACCGTCTGGCCGAAGAGTACGAACGCCAGCAGGCCTTGTTTGCGGCGCAGCCCGCCATCGTGCAGCGTTTCCTCGAAACGCAGGGCAGGCAGGTCGCCCAGGCCGTGGTGGACGGCGACTCGCAGGTCAGTTTCTCGCTGCCCGACCGCGTGGTCTGCACGCTGGAGAACGTGGCCCAGCCCGCGCTGGTGACCATCCCACAGAACCAGCGTACCCGCTCGGCTGGCAGTTTCCTCAACCGTTTCCGCAAACTGGAACTGTACAAGGAATTGCGCCACGCCTTCGCCGAACTGGAGCAGTCGCCTGACCGCGCCGTTTCGGTGGCGGCGGGATTGCTGCGCCACGCCACCGTGCTGCACATGGTGCATCAGATGCTGCCCGCGGGACGCTCGGTCAGCTACCAGCCCGCCGAAGAGGACGAGACCATCCCGTCCGTACCCGAAGCCGACGGCCTGGAGCCCGAGTCCGCCATCACGGCATCCACCGACGCCATCGCCGAAGAAGGCCAGACCGACGAAGGCCGCGGCGACCTGCTCGTGCCGTTCGTGCCGTATGCGCGCAAGTTCTTCCTGCCGCAGTGGGTGGCTTTCGATGAACGCGGCGAACTGCTGGTCAAGTCAGTGGACGAGGCCGAGGCGCACGTCAAGTCGATGCAGCGCTTCATGGAGGTGCTGTTCCTGGCGGTGGCGCTGGCTCCCTACATCTCCACAGATGAGGAATACGCCAAGAAACGCTACGGCATGTTGGGGCAGCTCGTCAACCAGGGGCGCGCCCTGGCGGTCTACCAGGTGCGGGAGATCATCGCCCGCATCAAGGAACGCGCCGAGGCGGGCAGCCTGAATCGCGGCCTGCGCCTGAGCCTGCCCTACTTCGACGACCAGGACCTGAAGGTGAATACCTCCAACTTCGAGGTCATCCCGTCGGGGCGCATCATGTTCGTGCCCGCCTTCGTGGTACGCGCTGTTCGGCAGGAGGAAGTCAAGGTCAGCCAGGACACGCGCTACAACCCATCCACCCGCAACCATCTGCTTCATTTGCTTGATCTGCTCGAACAGGCATTTGAATCCGCAACTGCATAGGTACAGAATGTTTTTCTCCATCGTTCTATTAATCGTTATCAT
This sequence comes from uncultured Anaerolineales bacterium, assembly GCA_938008865.1. GTDB lineage: Bacteria > Chloroflexota > Anaerolineae > Anaerolineales > Villigracilaceae > JACPVF01. The sequence continues at coordinate 319 of CALLJA010000009.1, read as the reverse complement.
CGTCGTCGTTGTGCGTGTCGCTCCGCGTGAAAACCAGGAGGACGCCCACATCCACGGCGCGGGCCAGGTGGGCGTGCTGGCCGCGCTGGCGCTGTTCGGCGTGGACTATTTCACCTCATACTATTACGCCACCGGTGAAATGATGCATGCCCTGCACCCGTATGGGCTGGAACATCTTGGCTATTATGCGGTACTGGTCATCGGCCTGGCCAACCTGGTCTTCGGCGCGTTGTACATGTACTCGCTGGGCATCTTCAATGAGGGCGGCGGCTCCTTCACGGCGGCCATGCGTTACCTCGGCCCGTCGCTCAGCCTGATC
>CALLJA010000008.1 GCA_938008865.1 uncultured Anaerolineales bacterium | reverse complement strand
TCCAGGAGGCGGGCGGCGAGGCTCATCGCGTTATCCGCCAAGTTTTGGGTCGAGCACCTCGTGCAGGCCGTCGCCCAGCAGGTTCCAGCCTACGCCAAAGAGGATCAACGCCAGCGTGGCGGGCAGGAAGACCCACCAGGTGGCCAGCAGATTTCCACCTGGGCCGATGACCCAGTTGCGCCCCATCGAGAGCAAAATACCCCAGGCCGACTGCCCGCCCAGCCCGATGAAGGTGATGGTGGCTTGCAGGATGACCGAACTGCCCACGTCGCGGGCGGCCATCACCACGGCGGGGCCGATGGAGTTGGGGAGGATGTGACGCCAGAGCACCCAGGCCGAACCGCCGCCCAAGGCGCGCGCCGCCTGGATGAACTCGGTGTTCTTGAGCGTGATGACCATTGTATTGACCAGGCGCGCAATGGGCATCCATGAAAAGAGGATCAGGCAGATCAGGATCGGGTCCACGCGCATGAGGAAGACCGCAAAAGGCGGAGGCGTCACCTGGAAATCGATCACCCGGCCGACGTAATCGTTATTGAACCAATAGATGCCCCCCAGGGATTCGATGGTCATGGCCACGATCTGCTGGAGGAAGACCACCCCCGCCAGCACGGGAAAAGTCAGGAAGGCGTCCGCGATGCGCATCATCAAGCCGTTGACCCAGCCGCCCGCGTAACCCGCAATGGCTCCAAAAAGCGACCCAAAAACAAAGGCGCCCAGGGCCACCAGCAGGCCGAATTGCATGGCTTCGCGCGCGCCCCACACCAGCGCATGATACACGTCGAGCTGGCCGGGCAGGGTGCCAAGCGGCGCGGTTTCGCTCGGCGGGTGCGGCCGTTTGTCGGATTGGCGGCCCACCTTCTTGAAGACGCCCTGGGTGGTATCGTTGGGCGGGGATAGAAGCGGGGCCGAGAGGGCCGTCACCGAGAAAGCCAGGACGATGAACAAGCCCAGCCAGTTTTGCCAGCGGGAGAGGAAGAAGCGCAGCGATCTCATGACTTCAAAACCTCCTCGCGCACACGCGGGTCGAGGACCGCCTGCACCACGTCCAGGGTGAACATCAGCCCCAGCACCATCAGCACGCTGTACACGGCAAAACCCAGCGCGGCGGGCGCATCGGGGAAACTGCGCATCGAGACGACGATGACCTCGGAGACGCCCGTCAGGCCAAAGATGACCTCGACCACGAACACACCCGTCAGGATGCTGGCCGCCGAAAGGGCCATGGTGGTGAGCGAGGGCGCGAGGATGGCGCGCAGGGCGTGCCGCCACATCAAGCGCGATTCTTTCACGCCGCGGGCGCGCGCCGCCACGATGTATTCCCTGCCGCGCTCGTTCATGATGGTGGCGCGGGTGATGCGCCCGAGCGTGGCCCAGTGATATAACGAGAGGGTCAACACGGGCATCACCAGGTGGCGCAATGCGTTCGGGAGCACGTCGAAGCGCCCGTTCAAGACACAGTCGAGGAGCAGCGAATTGGTGTAATCGACAAAGCCCGAACGCGAGAGTTCCATGTCGGTGCGCACATCGAGTCGACCAGGGGCCAGCCAATTCAGCTGGATGTAGAAGATCGAGAGCAGGACCATCGAAAGGATGAAGGGCGGCATTGAGGTCCCCAGAAAGGCCAGAGAGCGGAAACCGCTATCAAACCAACCGCGCGGCTTCCAGCCCGAGATCAACCCGCTCACCAGGCCAAGCGGGATCAGCAGCAACAACGACAACAGCGCCAGTTCGAGCGTGGGCGGTGTGCGCCGTAAGAGCGACGTCAACACGTCGGCCCGCAGGGTGGGGCTGTATCCCCAGGAGCCTGTCAAAAGTCCGCGCGCCCAGTAGCCGTATTGCACCAGGTAGGGCTCGTTGAGATGGTATTTCTCGATCAGAACGTTGATCAATTCTTCGGTGGCGCGTTCGCCGCCCTTGCCCGGCGGCAGGTAAAGCCGCGCCCGCGCCTCGGGCGGGGTCAACATCACGCCTGCGTATAACACCATGGTGATGACGACCAGCGACACAAGCGCATGGAACAAGCGGCGGATGATAAACTGCAGAAGCGGCGGCATGGGGTTCTCCGTTGTGATTTTACCCCAGGAACCCCCGCCTTTTGCGGGATTCTCGCGCTTGCCAGCCAGGCGGGAATTTGCGATAATCAAACAGGATTGGAGCATACATCATGGCGATCAAGTATTTGAATTTCGACCTGCTGGTGGAACGCAGCGGCGCAGGCTACCTGGCCAAGGTACTGGAGTCGCCCGCGGGGGAATCGAGCGAGTATTTCGAGGTGCCCTTCTCGCAACGGGAAGTGGAGGATTTCTTCATCCAGATCGGACACACCCGCTCGACCGAGTCGAGCGAGGCGCGGCGCATCCACGGATTCGGCCAGCAGTTGTTCGAGGCCACCTTCAGCGGAACGGTGCGCGACTGCCTGCGCGCCAGCCTGAACGAGACCGCAAAACAGGGTGCGGGCTTGCGTGTCCGCCTGCGGCTGGCAGACCTGCCCGAACTGGGCAACCTGCCCTGGGAGTTCATGTACGACCCCAGCCAGAGCCGCTTCCTCGCGCTTTCGGTGGAGACGCCCCTCGTGCGTTACCTGGAGACGGCCCAGCAGATCCAGCCGCTGACCGTCCAGCCGCCGCTGCGCATCCTGACCATGATCTGCAGCCCACGCGACTTCCCCAAACTGGATACCGAAAAGGAATGGGAGAACCTGCAGGAAGCCCTGCGCGACCTGCAAGGCCGCGGCCTGGTGGATTTGCAGCGGCTCGACCCGCCCACCCTGCCCGCCCTGCAGCGCCAGTTACGGCGCGAACAGTATCACATCTTCCACTTCATCGGCCACGGCGTCTTCTCGAAATCGCAGCAGGACGGCTACCTGCTGCTCGAGACCGAACAGCGCCAGGGACACCGCCTGAGCGGCCGCGACCTGGGCACGCTCCTGCACGACCACCGTCCGCTGCGGCTGGCCATGCTCAACGCCTGCGAAGGCGCGCGCGCCTCGCTGGAAGACCAGTTCTCGGGCACAGCCCAAAGCCTGATGCAGCAGGGCATCCCCGCCGTCATTGCCATGCAATTCCGCATCACCGACCAGGCTTCGATCACACTGGCGCACGAATTCTACGGCGCGCTGGCCGATGGCTATCCCGTCGACGCGGCCCTGACCGAGGCCCGCAAAGCCATCAAGACCCAGGGCAATAACCTGGAATGGGGCACGCCCGTGCTGTACATGCGCTCACGCGATGGGCAGGTCTTCGACATGGCCCAGATGCCCTCGGCGGCCCCGTCTCACCCGCAGCGGAAACCCGGCGCGGAGGCGGAGCGCCTCGAAAAGATGTACACCGAGGCGCTGGAAGCCTACTACCTCGGCCGCTGGGACGAAGCCTTCCAGAAGTTCCAGGCCATCGTGGACCTGGCCCCCGACCATAAGGACGCCGCCGCCAAACTGGAATCCGCCCGCCACAAGGCGCGGATGCAGGGGTTGCAGGACCAGGCCTCGGCGGCGGAGAAGGCAGCTGACTGGGACAAGGCCATCGAGGTCCTCGAGCGAATCGTCCAGGAAGACCCCAGCCTGACGGAGGCTCCCGCCCGACTGGCCCAGGCGCGGCGGCAGAAGCAACTGCACGAACTGTACACCGAAGCCCAGCGGCTGTCTCAGGCCGAGAAGTGGCAGGCCGTGCTCGAGATCTTCAAGGAGATCGAGGCCATCGTTCCGCGTCCTCCCGACCCGCAAGGGTTGCGCGTGCAGGCCGAGAAGAAACTGGCCCAGTCTCGCCGCATCGCGGAATTGGAAAGCGCCTATGCCGACGGCCTGCGCGCCATCGAC
>CALLJA010000007.1 GCA_938008865.1 uncultured Anaerolineales bacterium | reverse complement strand
TCGGCACCACGTAAATAGTCTCGGGCTCGTGAGCGTGGACGGCGATGGGGAAGCCAAAGTCGCTGGGCAGGTTCCCGCTTACCTCGTGCCACGAGGAGCCCGAGTCGTCGCTTCGCAGCACGTCCCAGTGCTTCTGCATGAAGAGCACGTTTGGGCGTGAAGGGTGCATGGCGATGTTATGCACGCAGTGACCGACCTCCGCGGCTGGATCGGGCAGTTCGCCGCCCGAGTAGAGTCCCTGATTGATGGGCAGCCAGCTTTGGCCGCCGTCTTCGCTGCGGAAAGCGCCCGCCGCCGAAATGGCCACGAAGATGCGCTCGGGGTTTGACGGGTCGAGCAGGATGGTGTGCAGGCACATCCCGCCCGCGCCCGGCTGCCAGAGGTGACCCTTCACCTCGCGCAGGCCAGGCAACTCGGTCCAGGTCTGGCCGCCGTCGGTCGAGCGGAACAGGGCGGCGTCTTCGGCGCCCGCGTAGACGGTATCAGGCTCGGTCGGCGAAGGTTCCAGCCGCCAGATGCGCTTGAACTCCCAGGGACGCTGGCTGCCGTCATAGAACAGGTGCATGCCAGGGTCGCCGTCATATCGGAATTGGTTGCCCACGGGTTGCCAGGTCTGGCCGCCGTCGTCCGAGCGCTGGATGATCTGCCCGAACCAGCCCGAGGTCTGCGAGGCGTACAGGCGGTCGGGATTCACAGATGAGCCGTGCATATGGTACACGTCCCAGCCCGCGAAGTGCGGACCGCTGATTTCCCACTTCTGGCGTTTGCCGTCCGAGGTGAGGATGAATGCACCCTTGTGGGTGCCGACCAACACGCGAACTTTGCTCATGGGTCTTGTCCTTTTCTAAAGTGGTTTGACTCAGTCCTGATCATGGGCGGCCTGCAGGGCCGCGATGTCGAGCTTGTCCATTTGCAGCATGGCCTCCATCACGTTCTGCGCCTTGCGCGGATTCGGGTCACCCATCAACTCGCCCAGGGCGGTGGGGACGATCTGCCAGGACAGGCCGAATCGATCCTTCAGCCAGCCGCAGCGACTCTTCTCGCCGCCCTCGGACAGATGATCCCAGAAGTGGTCCACTTCCGCCTGCGTCTCGCAGGTGACGAACAGGGAGACGGCCTCGGTGAATTTGAACTCGGGTCCGCCGTTCAACGCCATGAATTCCTGCCCGTCCAGTTGGAAGGTGGCGGTCATCAACGTCCCCGCGGGCATGGGACCTCCTTCTGGGTAGCGGGAGACACTCAACACTTTGGAGTTCTTGAAGAGGGACACGTAGAGATTCATGGCCTCTTCGGCCTGCTGGTCGAACCATAGGAAGGTCGTGATCTTTTGCATGGATTCTCCTTATCTTGCTACAGTTAAATTCGATTGGGTGGAGCGAATGTCAATCCCTGCTCGGCCAGCGCGCGGCGCAAGGCCTCCAGCGCGTTGGGACCGATGCCGTGCAGTTGCTTCACGTCCGCTTCGCTGAACTTGGCCAGTTGCGCGAGGCTGTGGATGCCCGCATTGGCCAATGCGCGTTGAGCAGGTGCTGCTAATTTTGGAAGATCGTTCGTGGGGGAGGGGGACATTGGCTCGCTTTCCATTACAAATAAAAAAGGGTGGGCAAAACGAAACGTCCTGCCCACCCACCCGATAAAAAGATTTTAGAACAAATATTCTGATACGTCAAGTCCGAATTTTATTTCTCTTCGGATGCGTACAGCCTCCACACGGCCAGGGAGAAAAACAGCAGCGCGTACCCGAGCAGCGCCGCGGACGGCAGCAGCACGGACTCGAATCCCAGCCCGCGCGCGACGATGTTCTCGAAGCCGTCCATACCCCAGGCCACAGGCGAGACGTGCCCGATGGCGCGGAAGGTGGCTCCCGTCACCTCCAGCGGCACCCAGGCTCCGCCCAGGCCCGAGAACACGAACATGGGAATCAACGAGAAGGTGATGGCCTGTTCCTCGCTTTTGGCCGCGAAACCGATCAACAGCCCCAAAGCCGAGATGCACAGCGCGGCGCTGAACGCCACCAGCGCGGTGGCCTCGGGTACGCGGAAGTAGTCCACTTTGAGGATGACCTGGCCGAAGACGATCAGGATCGTGAACTGGGTGAAGAGCAGCAGGAAGATGGCCAGGAAGTGACCGAGCGCCACATCGATGCGGCGCGTGGACGTGGTCAGCAGGCGCTGCAGGGTGCGCGTCTTGCGTTCGGTGACGATGATCTGGGCAGCCGTCAGCAGGCCTGCGATGGCGAACTGGAGGATCATGCCAGGGGCGGTGTGCGCCAGCGCCGCGCCCGAGTCGCTGACCTTGGCCACGGCGGGACTCTTCGTCTCGGTCACGGCGATGGGCGGGTCGCTCCAGGCATCCAGGGTCTTCTCGAAGGCGTAGTGGAAGGGCATGCGCTCCGAGTCGATGCGCTCGATGATGGTGGCCGTGCGCACTGCGCCGTCCAGGCGGCTGGTGATGCGCAGCAATTCTGCTTCGACGCTGGTCCAGGCCGTGGAACTGGTGTCAGCGATGACGATCAGGCGCAGGTCGGTGCGGTTCTTGAGCACGTCGCGTCCGTACCCATGCGGGACGATGATCGCGGCGGCCAGATCCCCGTTGGCTACCTGCTGCTCCAGGTCGGCGGGGGAGAGGAAGACATTCTCGCGCAGGGAGATCAGGTCCGATTCGGAGAGCAGGTCGTGCAGCGAGTCGGTCACCCAGTGATTATCCTGCGAGAGGTAGCCCACGGGCAGGCGCGAGTCGGAGTTCCCGCCGAAGCCGCCGAAGGCGTAGCCAAACAGGAAGGTGAACAGGATCGGCATGAGTAACAGGAACATGAAGGTCTTGAAATCCCGCATGAGTTGCAGGAGGTCTTTGAAGGCGATGTCGAGGATGCGGATCATGGCCTGCTCCTATACGTAGCGCCGATTGAAGCGCAGCACGCCGACGATGAAGAAGGCTGCGCTCCAGACCAGCGCGATCAGGGCCGTGAACAGCACCGCGCTGAACGGCTCACCCTGCATGGCCTGCATCAACCCGCGGATGGCCCACCCCTGCGGCACCAACAGCGAGACCGTGTCGCCCATCGTATTGGCGATGGCCGAGTTCATGGCGAAGATCTTGATCATGCCCATCATGCCCGTCACGGTCAGCACGCCGCCGAAGACCACGCCGCCCTGTTTGGTATCTTTCAAGAAGGAGTTGACGAACACGCCGAAGGAGGACGCGGTCAGGATGATCCCCAACGCCGCCAGCGCCACTGACCCGAGGTCCCCCCACTGGATGCCGAACAGGAGGCGGGCGGCCAACAGCAAGACGGTCACCTGTACCAGCACGGTCAGGAAGACCGACAGCAGTTTACCCGTCAGGATGGTGGCCTGAGGGGTGGGCGTGGTGAACAGGCGCGGCAGGGTGCGCTCTTCCTCTTCTCTAAGGATGCTTTGCGCCACAGAGGTACCCGTGTAGAAGGCGTAGAAGACCAACATCCCGCCCATGATGGGACCGATGATGGTGAGTAGGATATTCTGTTTCTCCTCGGCCTGATTCTGCTTGGCGCTGGCAGGCGCGCGCACATCCAGCAGTTCGGCGTCCACATCGTCACTTTGGGCTAGAGACTCGTCCAGATATTGCTGGACG
>CALLJA010000006.1 GCA_938008865.1 uncultured Anaerolineales bacterium | reverse complement strand
CCGCCCGCCTGGGCACCTTCCATTATATGCACCCGCGCCCACCTGGGCGAACGCCTGTTCTATGCGGGGGCCTGGGGCGGCACACGCCCACCACCCGCTAAACGGAATCCCGCACGGGAAAAAACAAAACGCCGCCCACTCCGCCCAGGGAAACTGGCCCACGCCAGGTTGAAGTGAAGAGGTTCCCAACAGGCTGCCGTGCGAGGTTGCCATCCTGTGCGCCGTGGTCGTGCCAATGAGGGGGCCAGGCCCCCTGGTATTGCTGTCTCTCAGGTGCTCTTTTTAGGGTACCGCTGCCGTGCGCTACTCAGCCTCTACTTTGACGATGTACTCTACGCCGTCAAGCCAGACATTGAACTCTCCGAGTAAGGTATCGAGCACATCGGTGCAGCCGAGCTCATAACCTCTCTGGTCGAAGAGAACGCCCTCCGTCCATGCGCCCCCGTCTTCTTCAGGTGCATTGACGACCTTTATATCCATCTCGTAGCCATTAGGGAACTTAGCAGTCCTAACGAACACCAGATCTTTAGAGCTGCTGTCTGGTATGCACCCACCACTACGTAGGCAGCTTTCGATAACCTCCGCCTCGTCCCGTTCTACCGTGATTGTTTGTATATTGCTCATTGTTCCTCCTGATATCTGCCTAAAGTGCTTGCGCTTCTTTGAGGGGGATCCACTCGTTACCCCAGGGCTGGAGCTGGCGCTCAGCCTGCTCGCGGGTGTACACGGTGGCCTGGTCGAGCGTACCGTACCCGCACAGCGTATCCGACCAGAACTGCCCCTGGAGGAAGTAGCTCAGGTCTGGGTCGGTCAGCGTCTGCCCAGGCTTCAGGCCCAGGCGGCGGTAGATCACGAACTCGTTCGAGTTCTTGGGGAGCTTGTAGTACTTTTTCACAGGGCCTCCTTATTCGTTATCGTCGGGCAGGTCTCGATACTCGCTCATCAAGCAGTCTTCGATCGCAGGCTCGTCGTCCTCCTCGTCCTCGAAGATTTCGATGTGCAGATGTGGGCAGATGCCATCCTCTTTCAGCTCGTTGTACTTATGGAGTGCGGCTTCCAGCTCACTCGTGAAGAAGTCGTACCCGTCGTACATCGGGCTGTAAACATGGAACACGTAGGTCATTACACAGCCTCCTCTCTCACGGTGTACCCGTGGCTATGGGCGTCCGTCCGTACCCGATTGGCGCAGTCCTCGCACAAGTACAGTCTGTCACTATCCTCGTTCCCGCTGAAGTTCTTGCCGTAGATAACCGTCAGGATGCGAGTGATCTTGCGCGTCTTGCACCGTTCACACTTGGCGCCGTTATTGGTGTAGTACCCCATGCGTGCCTCCTCAGAGCTTGAAGCGGGTCAGCTTGCCGCCGCCCAGGAACAGGCGGATGATCGTGACCAGGGCCTTGATCGGGTTGTTGGTCGCCACAAAGGGCTCATCATTCACGTAGATATTGAACAGCTTCATGCAGCCTCCTCGTACACAAGTACTCCGTGGATAGGCAGGGTGTCGGGTTTATCGTAGTAACGTTCTGCGCCCTCCAAGTCGACCCAACCGTACTTGCCGTGCCAGTAGAGCACAGACCCATCTAATGGGTCAGTTTCGCTGCGTGTCGTGCCTCGGATCACCTGCGGTACAAGGGGCCTGTGCAGGTCGGTGTGCTCTGCCTGGAGGAACGTCGCCCAGCTCATGTAGGGACGGCCAACAGCCCGCAGGGAACGAACCGACACAGGTTTTCTCCAGCGCTTCGCCAGCACCTTTGCAGCCTGCTGACGAGCGGGCAGGTCACCCTGCGCATTGACGTAGCCAACGTGGCATCCTTCGTGGTAGATTGAGTACACCATGCTAGAGCTCCTCTCTCTTGTCGACGAGCGTGGATACCGTTCTATCTTCATTGATCCGCACGTGGTAGAACACCTCTCCACCCTGTGTGAACTTCATCTCGGTGCTGCCTTTCTGAAACATATCCAGCAGCATGCGCCAGACGATGTGAACAAAGGCGATCAGCGGGCAGTTCGTGCGGATAGTCTTGCCGTTATCCCAGGTGAGCTCAAACTTTTTCATTAGTCCTCCTCGATAAACCACTTCGTGTCATAGAGTTTACGGTAGATACGACCCCAGGTGAAGGTCACGCACACCCCACCCCATTTGGAGGCGGTGTACGACAGGCCTCCCCAGTGGCCGCGAAAGCTCACGCCGTCGCAGTCAACTTCCATCTCGGTCTTGCCGAAGGTGTCGATCAGCCACATCCAGAAGAAGGCCCTGCGTTGCCGCGGTTCGGCGGACTTGAAGGACTCCAGATCATATTGGAAGTGCCGCCACTTCCGCACGACTTGCTCGGCCCTGGCGTACAGCTTTCCAGCGAGCACGTGCTGCCCGTGGTTGATCAGCCAGCGCAGGATCACCTGCACGAAAAGCGGAAGTTTGTACATAGCGTCTCCTTTCCACGTGGAAAACTATACGGACAACGCAACGTCGTTGTTCAGCACGTAGGCCACGGTTACTGGGCTTACCGTAGCCACGCGAACCATGCGGGCGGATACGAGGGCGAAGGGGATCCACACGCTCAGGAAGTCCTCGCCATCCCGCGCCAACGATCCCTCAACGACGGAGCGGTCAAGCAGACGCACCTTCACGGAAGGGCGCTCGTCGAGCACACGCTCGGGAGTCCACTCTTGCGGTTCGTTAGGCATTGCTCACCTCCTTTACGCGATACCAACCATCAAGGGATGCGATAGCCTCATCCCCGCCATAGTTGTAGATGTCCAGGGGGAAGAGGTACTGGTACCCGTCGATCTCGCCAGGTACCGTCCAGTACCGTTCGAAGATGTATGGGTCAACCTCCATCAACTCGATCATCTCATGGGCACCCCAGCGCAGTCTTGTCGAAACCTCACGAAGAAAGGACTCGAAAGCCTCCGTGTCGCGTGTATCAACATTGACCAGCACAGGCGTGTGGCGGTAGTCAACGTCACCAGAGTAGAACTCGACCACGTACTTAGGCATTGACCACCTCCTCGGCAGGTCGCCACAGATGGATCGGGATCATCTTCCCGCCACACTTGGGGCATGTCTTGGCGCGGAGCGCCTCAGCGTAGCGGGCCCCCGCACCGTTACCGATGCCGAAGCTGTAGTACCCGTGATCCTGGAGCAGGTATCGTGGGCGCACCCGATTGGTCGGGGCGTGCTCGCAGATGTAGCGATACGTCACGTACCCACTGACTGGGTCGGTGTAGTAGTTGCGGGCGGGTTTGAAAGTCATTCTGCCTCCTCAAGGACGGCCTCCTCAAGGACGGCCAGTCCACGCGACACGAACCGCTGCGCGTCGGTGTCGTAGATGTCGAAGTAGATGTTGGCGACACTGGCGCCCTCATGGCTCAGCAGTGTGGCCGCGTCTAGCAGCTTGCGCAGCGCGTCAAGCTGTTCGACCCTGTACACATGGATGAGATCCCTGTTGTCCAGGTTACGATCAAAAAGGTAGACAAGGTACACCAGGTTCATTTGCGGTTCTCCTTTTTCTCAACCAAAATCCTCACAAGGATGAGGATTGACCGCCCATGCTTGGGCATCTGCTTGCGCTTGCTGCGCTGCTTGCGCTCACGCCGTTCCCAGCGTTCCACGTCAGCCTCCTATATCACCTTCTCAAGAGTACGCCGATACTGCTGGCGGGGCTCTTCCAGTCGGAACTGAAGGAACGCACCAGGATCAGTGTCGGCCAGCGCGTTGGCATCATCCCTGTCCAGGCAGTACAGGCCCTCGTACAGGATTTCGTACTCCGCAGGTTCCCCTGTGAGGCTGAGGTACGCAGTTGCCACCTCGGCAGGAGTGCTCGTGCCGATGAACAGTCGTCCGTCAGGCTGCGGTACTGATACGTACTCGGTCTGGGCGGCGCTCAGGCGCTTGCTCAGGATGTCCGCCACAGTGTGTCCTACAGTCACGCCGTACCACTTGCGTCCGTGCAGTTCGATGTATCCCATTATGTGCTCCTTATCAGTCGTGACGATTATTATAGCATAGTATTGGCTAAGTGTACATACTCCAGTTTTTCCACTCAGCACCCCGCTGGTCAGCCTGCTCAGCGGGCTGGCAGACCGCCCGCCCTATCAGGGCGAGCACGATAACGATCACGGCGGTACCAACAGCAGCAGCCAGGATGATCATGGGTTCCTCCAGTCCAGACTTAGACCGCATCAGCAGGCTTCAGCAGGTGTCCGCAGAAGTCGCAGACGGCGGCGGAGATGTCGCCCTTGTAGAGCTTGAAGGTGCGGCGTTCGCGCAGCTCGACGTAGATGGCTTCGATGTCAGCAGCCGCGCAGTCGTTGCAGCACAGGAACCCAGCCCGCGAGAACCCGATCGGCTTCAGTTCCTTATTCTTGACAGCAAGGATCGTCATAGTGCCTCCTAAAGTGGGGTGGTCGTGCCAATTGGGGGCAGCGCCCCCTAGAGCTTGAGGTAGAACTGGGTCAGGGTCATGCCCGTGCGGGCGCGGAACTGTGTGCTCGCCAGGCCCCAGCGCAGGCCCTCGACGATCTCGCTGTCGCCTGGAAGGGTCAACTCCGCCCTGAACAGCAGCTCATTGGCCAGCAGCACCAGCTGCTCATTGGAGAAGTCGGGATGCACCCGACCTTCGAGCTTGATCTTCTTAGCCATCCGTGCCCTCCTCGTCTGGATCGTCGATGAAGTCGCCCAGCACGCCATCGAACTCGGCCTGCTCCTCCTCCCAGATCATGTCGTCTGGGTCATTGACGGCGAGGATCGTGTTGATTGCCTCGACCGCAGTCCCCAGCGCTACACAGATCACGGTCAGGTCAGCGTACTCGCCCAGATCACTCGGCGCGACGTTGTCGTGTTGGTCTTGCAAAGCCTCACGCTTCTCGAAGAACTTGTGGGATAGGGTGACGAGCTTCGCCTGCATGGTGTGATACTCTCGGATCGTCATACGATCAGTCATTCTCAGCCTCCTCCAGTCTCTTGAGAGCTCCGCGCAGCTCGCCGATGCGGGCCACTGCCACACGGATGTCCCAGGCGCGGCGCGGGTCAAGCCCGCCGTCAGTGTCGAGCAAGGCCAGCAGCTCTTGCTGCTTTGTGGCCAGGGTGAAGTCCAAACTCTCAGCCATTTTTCACCACCTCTATGTCGAACTTGTCCTCGACGAGCACTTCAAACTTATGGCCACAGTTGCAGACCACGTCGTGGGTTCCTGTGATAGCATCACCGTACTCGGAGTGCCACTCTTCGATCTCTAGGTAGGCGCCGCAGCTCGGACACTGGAAGTCACTTGTGCCTGGGCCGTTATCCGCTACATAGAAACAGCACGCGTAAGCCATCTAGCACCTCCATGAAAAGTCAGCGTTGTGTTGAACCTCCGACCAGCCGAGGATCGGGATGAGCTTCAGCCCGTCAGCGAGCACGGCCCGCATGTGCTCTTCGCTCACGAAGTCCGCGACCCAGTCCCAGATGGGCAGGTCGTTCTCGTGCGAGACCCCCACGGGCTTCTCACGTTCGTACAAAGCTGGGAACGCCAGATCGTCACCCCTCTCGCAGGCTTCGATGCAGGCGTCCCCAGTCTCGCGCACCCAGCGTGCTTGGTAAACTTTCGGCATAGTGTCCTCCTACCAGTTTCGTGGATTATTGACGATCTCCGCCGACACATCGGCCAGCAGGGTCTCGTACTGATCGACGGTCTCGATTTCCAGACCTTCGCGGATGAGCGCCCGAGCCTTGCGGATGGCGCGTTCGGCCACACTGAAGCGCCCGCGCACGGGCCACAGCTTGCTGTCCAGCTTATCCTGCAAGCGGGCCAGCCGATTCACTTCGATTATCTCCGCTCTTGTAAGCATGTTTACCTCCGTTCACATAATTATAGCATACGTATCGCCCCCCCGTCAAGAGAGGGCGATCACGTAGTCACCACGCTGCGGCTGCCAGTGGCCCCGCAGCATGACAGTCTTGACACGGCCAGGGTCACGGTGGTGATCCCGCTGGACTACGGCCCAGATCACATCCCCGATGATCTCGCGCCCGCCGTCCTCGACGATAGTGACGGTGCGCGGGAGGCGCTTGATCAGAATGTGTGTCTCACCGACGCCAGCCCGCCCAGTGGCCAGAGCACGGGCCACCGCCCGATCCACCTCAGTCTCAGTGACAAGGTGGGACAAGCGCCCAGTCAGGCGCTCGGTTGCGTGAAGGGTGAATCGAATAATCATAGCACACCTCCGATCAGATTTATGTAGCCGAGCAGCCCCTAAAATAGCGGGAGCTGCCCGACTGCTAACCGATTGCTCACCAGCCGCCGCGCAGTCACCCACGTGATGGCCTGGAGCTCGCACGGGCGGACGTCGTTCTCTTCCGCCACTTCCGCGTAGGCCCGCTCGGCCCGATTGTAGAGCTCGGGCGTAATTGCGGGCGGTAGCTTGTCAAGGTCGCCGAGGGCGATCCTCATGGCCCAGACGTCGACGGTCACCCGCAGACTGTCGGGATTGAGGATGTTGTCCATAAAGGACAGCACTTTGCGCCCGTTCAGCGCAGACAGGTCACCCGTCGCGGCCAGCGCGTAGGCCTTGTCGACGTTCTTGTTGAACGTCCCACAGCGCCCATACGCTAGGTGATGATCACCGACCCGCTCGGCCCGCAGGACAGTCACGACGTCCCGCAGGTTCTGGGCCCAGCGATTGCGCGGAGACAGGGCCGCGATCATGGCCACGATGATCTCGGGCGTTTTCCCGAACTGAGCAGCCGTATCGACGGCCCACTGTCTGGCGGTCGGGTACCAAGCCAGGCCTTCAGCCCAGTCAAGGTCGCCAGAGCTCCGCAGAACCTTACGAATTTCGATTCTCATAACACACCTCCAAAAGTCAGAATATCGTACCAGTGTCCCGCGAGGGAATCGAACCCCCGTGCAACCGTTCGGGACTTGAAAGCGGCAGCCCGCCAGCCTCACCACTTGCGCAGGTGACGCGCCTTGCTGTCGTGCTATCCAGCCCGCGCCGCAGCCAGGGCAGCGGGTATCTTGGCAACCTCGCCGCGGTCGGCGATAAAGACGCGGTAGCCAAGTTCGACGTACAGGGCCTCTTGGACAGCCCCGCGAAGGTAGAACTCCAGTTCGGCGGCCAGCCAGTCAGGTAGGTGGTCAAGGCTGGTCTCGATAACCCAGGAAGCCTCGTATTCGCCCGTAGGGCCCCAGAAGCCCTTATCGGACGTCGTCACGCGGTTGACGTATCCTTGCAGGATGTCCAGCAGGCGGGCCGTCCAGCGCACCCGCTCGATGTCCGTGCGGGCCGTCACCCTGAAGAGCAGGGTATCGGACACGCCACTGATGTCCCCGCCGAGAGCAAAGAGCTTGGCGGCGGTATCCGCATCGGCGGCGGCGGTGATGGTACCGTCGTCGTGCACAGTGGCGCCGCCCGTGATGTCGGTGATGGCGCCCAAGTCAGCGCCCGCAGGAAAGAGCACATTGTAGGAAAGTGTGAGCATGTCAAGCCTCCAATCAGAACTAAAGCCCGCCCAGTGTGGCGGTGAGTGTGGTGACGGCGGGGCCGATTACCTCGACCCAGGCAATCGCGAGCAAAGCCGCGACCGCGACGATAACGACGAGCAAGCCTAGAAAATTGCGCATGATTCACCTCGAAAACTGGATTAGTGCCCGCGACGATCTCCCGTCGTGAGCACTAGACAATCACCAAAGTGAATGTTAGGTCTCTTATCCCTTAGGTCAGCCGCGTTCGCACTTGCCGCGCTTCCCCTTCCCGTCGACCGCGATCTGCTAAGTCGAGCTCCCGACGCCCGCCCCGCTTACGATCTCACCTGAAGATCGTTGCGTTATCCTCTTTACTGTCAATCAATCGCCCG
>CALLJA010000005.1 GCA_938008865.1 uncultured Anaerolineales bacterium | reverse complement strand
TATCCCTGCACATCCAGCCGGGCGAGATCTATGGCCTGGTCGGCTCGGACGGCGCGGGCAAGACCACCACCATGCGCCTGCTGGTCGGCGCGCTGCGGCCCGACAAAGGCGAGATTCACGTGTGCGGCTACGATGTGGCGACCCAGGTCGAGCAGGCGCGTATGCACATCGGCTATCTCTCGCAGCGATTTTCTTTGTATGAAGACCTGACCGTGCTGGAGAATATCCGCTTCTTTGCCGAGGTGCGCGGGCTCTCCCAGACCGAATGGCTGCCGCGCTCGCTGGAGATCCTCGAGTTCGTGGGCCTGGGAGATTTCAAGGACCGCCGCGCGGGACAACTCTCGGGCGGCATGAAACAGAAACTGGGCCTGGCCTCGGCGCTGGTCACCCGTCCGCGTCTGTTGCTGCTCGATGAACCCACCACGGGCGTGGACCCCGTCACCCGTCAGGACTTCTGGCAACTGGTCATTAAACTCGTCTCTGCTCCTGTGGGTTCTTCTCCCTCCGTTTTCGAAGAAAATGGAGGGATGCCCGAAGGGCGGGGAGGCAGTGGCGTCTCCGTCATCATCTCCACCCCTTACATGGACGAGGCCTCGCGCTGTCATCGCGTGGGCTTCATGAAACTCGGCCGCATTATCGCCGAGGATACGCCCTATAACCTGCGTTCGCGCCTGGCGGAGCGCGTGCTCGAACTGCGCGGCTCGCCCATCAATACCTTGCGCCACGTGGCGCATCACGATGAAGATGTGGAGGATGTGGCGGCCTTCGGTGACAAGCTGCATCTGCGCGTCAAGGAAGGTCGCGCACAGGCTGTCATCGAGCGCCTGCCCGCCGAGATCGCCGCCCAGGGCGCGGAGTTGATCGAACTGCGCCCCGTCCCGCCCGTGCTCGAAGATGTCTTCATCGCCTTATCGGAGTCCAAGCATGACTGAGATCGTCATCTCTGTTCAAAACCTGACGCGCCGCTTCGGCGATTTTGTGGCCGTGGACCACATCAACTTCGAGGTGCACACGGGCGAGATCGTCGGCTATCTCGGCCCGAACGGTTCGGGCAAGACCACCACCATCCGCATGCTGCTCGGCCTGCTGGCCCCCAGCGAGGGGCAGGCCACCGTCCTCGGTTACGACGTCTTCGCGCAGAGCGAGGAAGTGCGCGCGCGCGTCGGCTACATGTCGCAGAAGTTCGCCATCTACGACGACCTGACCACGCTGGAGAATCTGACCTTCTATGGCGGCGTGTATGGCATCACCGACAAAGCCCGCATCCAGCGGACCCTGGAGCTGGTCGGCCTCAAGGGGCATGAGTCCACGCTGACGAGGGACATGTCCACGGGCTGGCGGCAGCGACTCTCGCTGGGCATTGCCCTGGTCCACGAACCGAAACTGCTCTTCCTCGACGAGCCCACCTCGGGCGTGGACCCCACCGCCCGCCGCGAGTTCTGGGACTTGATCTACGAACTGGCCGAAGGCGGCGTGACCATCCTGGTGACCACCCACTACATGGACGAGGCCGAGTATTGCGAGCGTGTCGGCGTGATGCGGGCGGGCAAACTGCTGGCGATGGATACCCCCACCGCGCTTAAGCGCAGCATCATCCAGGGCGATGTGTGGGAAGTGTATGCCCACCCGCTCGAGCGCGGACTGGACCTGTTGTCTGTTGTGGAGGGTGTGGATCGGGTCGGGCTGGCGGGCGACCACTTGCGCGTGATCAGCTCCCAGGTCCAGCGGGAGACGCTGGGGCGCTCATTGACGGAAGCAGGCGTGAGCGTGGAGAAGGTCGAACGCGGCGAAGCGTCGCTCGAAGACGTATTCCTGTCCCTGGCGCGCTGATGTCATTGCGAGCCGCAAAGCGGCGAAGCAATGACATTAGACTTTTGGCAACCTCTCCCGCAGCTGCATGGCGGGTCTTTCCAGGAACGTGTACAGCAGGGCGGAGACCAACAGACTGCTGACCAGGTAGAAGGCCAGAAAACCGAGGTTGGCCGCGCGCGGCATGGGGCCGATGGCTTCCATGAGGTTGGTCAGCACCTGCACGAGCAGGAAGTTGCTCAGGTAGAGCGAATAGGACCAGACCGCGATCAGGCGGATGGCTGCGCTGGCAAAGGTCTCGCGGCGTGTTTCCCAGCCGTCACAGGTGGGCAGCATCAACGCAAAACCGAGCGAGGTGAACGAGAACAGCAGGGTGCGGTTGAAGATACTGGTGGTGAAATCCTGCGTGAAAGCATGGCCCCAGACCGCGAACAACAGGAGGATGCCCGCGCCCAGCAGCGGGAAGCGCGCGCGTTCCCAAAACGCGGAATATTTACGCTTTGCCCAGGCCGCCAGCACCCCGTACATGATGGCATCCAGGCGCACGAACATTACCTTGCGGAATTGCTCGCTCCAATCGCCCAGGCCCGCCGCGGCCCAATCGAAGCGGATGGCGGTCGGCAGCAGGATGAATAATCCCGCCGAGAGCAGGAAGGCCGCGTCGAAGTTCCTGGTCAGGCGGTAAAAGATGAAAAGGCTGAGAGGGAACAGCAGGTAGAACCATTCCTCCACGGCCAGGCTCCAGGCCTGGTCGAAGAATTTTGGGTGCGGCCATAGCCAGTTCTGGGTGAAGGTCGCGAACTCCAGCAGGTTGGGCAGCGGTTTGGCGAGGACCAGCGTGGCGGCAATGTAGAGCAGCAGAAAGAAATAGTAGTTGGGCAGGGTGCGGAACCAACGCCGCTGCCAGAAGTAGGGCAGGATTTGCAGGCGGTGGAATTTAGGCTCAAGCGCGAGCAGGATCGAGCCGATCAGGAAGCCGCTCAGCACGAAGAACAACTCCACGCCCAGCGAGCCTGCCAGCCCCGTGGCGGTGCTGAACCAGGTCCGCCCCCCGCGCTGACCGAGCCCGAGGATCAAGTCTCCATGCGTCAGCAGCACGGCCAGGATGGCCAGCGCGCGCAAAAAATCCAGCCCGAAGACGCGCTTCTCGGCGGGCGGGGTGAACAGGCGGATAAACAGGCCTTTCATGCGGCGGGTCTTCGCGGCTGGGATGTCATGGCCCCCGAATTGTACATGAAATTGGCGGGGATGGCTCGCTCGAAAACAAACCAGCCGCCATTGCGGGCGGCTGGAAGGCTGGAGATGGGGCTTACTGTGAGATCGTCTTTTCCATCGGGACGACCACGGCCATGACCAGGTAGGCCACGAAGATTCCAGGTCCCGTGAGGAAGAACCCGAGCACGAACAGCAGGCGCACGACGGTCGGGTCGATGTTGAGGTACTCGGCCAGGCCCGCGCACACGCCCGCGATCATGGTATTGCTGGCGCTGCGGGTCAGCGGTTTGTAGGTTTCGCTCATGTTGAACTCCTTTCGTGATGTCTACCTTTTTATACGCCGCCGCGCGCCGTGGGTTTCACAATATCTGCAAACGAAGGATGAGGATTTTTTAATCTAAACAAAAGGGGAGCCGCCTTCTGATAGGAAACCCAATTTCAATAGATCACGAATTTGGCGTCATTGCGAGGCGGTGAACTTCCGCCGAAGCAATCTCATTGCAA
>CALLJA010000004.1 GCA_938008865.1 uncultured Anaerolineales bacterium | reverse complement strand
ATCTTGCCCGTGTAATCGTCGCGGACGATCTTGCGCTTGCCGTTCTCGATGGACTGGATCGAATCCTTGCGCGTGGCCTGCATCAACCTGCCGTCCAGTCCGCATAGGCCAAACGCATTAATGCCCAGCATCTGCAACTGCTCGGTCAGCAGCGAATTGACCTTGCCATTGACCGCCATCAAAAAAATCTCCAACGTCTTGCGGTCGGTGTAGCGCGAGGTGTAGCCCGAGGGTGAGGTGATCATCTTGGGCGGCGTGCCCAGCCCCTCGCCCAGCGCGTTCGCTTCGGCCGACCCACCATGCACAAAGACCAGCTTCCTGCCCTGATTCAACAACTCCACGGCATCCTTGCAGATCGCAGAAAAATCCACGCCTTCCGTGCCGCCGAGTTTTACGACTGTGATTTCCATAAATGCTCCTTTTCCGTCATTGCGAGGAGGGTGCTCTTCCCGACGAAGCAATCTCCCAATAATATTGAGATTGCTTCGTCGCCGCTACGCGGCTCCTCGCAATGACGTGTTAAATCGGGTGCAACCCCATGAATTCCAAACCAAGCGTCTCGTCCCAGCCCATCATCAGGTTCATGCACTGTACGGCCGTGCCCGACGCGCCCTTCATGAGATTGTCGATGGCGCACATCGCCACAATGTGACCATTGCTCTCGTCCAGATCGAAGCCGAGATCGGCGTAGTTCGAGCCCGCCAGGATCTTCGGCTCGGGCACGCGGTAAATGCCGCGCTGTTCCTTGACCACGCGCACGAATGGATTCTCGTTCGCTACGGCACGGTAGGCCTTCCACAAATCTTTGTTCGCCACGCCAGGCTTGACCTTTGCATGCGCCGTCGCCAGCACGCCGCGCACCAGGTCCACGGCGGTCATGGTCAGCGAAACGTCTTTTACGCCCATTTCCTGGATCACCTCGGCAGTGTGACGATGCCCGAACGCCGAGAACGTGCGGATGACGTTAGCGCGTTCCGCGTGCAGCGAACCCGAATTTCCCTCCGCGCCGCCCTCCGACGAACCAACCTTGATCTCGATAAAAACAGGAGAGGATAAGTCCAACAGGTCAGCCTTGACCAGCGGCAGCAGCGCCAGATTGCTGGCTGTGGCATTGCAGCCCACGCCGCTAATGTAATTGGCACTCGCCATCTCGGCGCGATGCAATTCGGGGAGTCCGTACACGAACTTGCTCAACCACCCGGGCGCGGCGTGTTTTTCGCCGTACCACTTCTCGTAGAAGCCTGCGTCCCGCAGACGGAAATCCGCAGCCAGGTCGATGATCTTCGGTGCGAGACTGGCATACTGGTCGATATTGTGCTGCGCCTGTCCATGCGGTTGTGCCAGGAAGAGGATATCCACAGGCTCCAGCGTGGCGGGGTCGCTGAACTTGAGCTGCGTCCGCTTGCGCAGGTTGGGATGAACCTGATACACGTACTCGCCCAGGTGCGAGCGCGAGGTCACCTGCCTGACCTCCACGGTGGGATGCCCCAGCAATAGCCGCAGCAATTCCCCGCCGCCATAACCTGATGCGCCAATGATGGAAACTGTCGTCATAAATGATTGCTCCTAATTTTCCACGTCATTGCGAGGAGGGTGCTTTTCCCGACGAAGCAATCTCATAATAACTTGGAGATTGCTTCGGGCTAACGCCCTCGCAATGACGTCAATTGCTCTTCGCCGCCTTCACCGTGTATTCCACGATCTCCCCCGCGATATCGATCCCGCTCACGGGTTGCATGGTGTGGAATTCCATCGTGTGGTTGATCTCGTTGACCATCAGTCCCTTTTGCGGATGTTCGACCAAGTCCACGGCCAGCACGCCGCCACCGACAGCCTTCGTCGCATTCAGGCACAACGCCTCGATCTCGGGCGTGATCGGGCACAGTTCGCCCTCACCGCCGCGCGCCGTGTTGGTGATCCAGTGCTCTGACTTGCGATACATGGCGGTCAGCACACGGTCGCCGATGACGATGGCGCGGATGTCGCGCCCAGGCTTGTCAATGTATTCCTGAATATAGAACACCGAATGCTGCACCGAACCCAGCGTCGACTTGTGCTCCAGCACCGCCTCGGCCGCATCGCGGTCATTGACCTTGGCCAGCAGCCGTCCCCACGAACCGACCACGGGCTTGAGCACCACAGGGTAGCCGAAGGCCTCGATGGCTTCGAGCGCGGCCTCGGGCGTGAAGGCGGTCGCGTTATGCGGTTGCGGCACGCCTGCCCGCGCCAGCGCCGCGCTGGTCATCAGCTTGTCGCCGCAGACCTCCGCCACTGCCGCCGTGTTGACGGTCGGCACGCCGAACGAGTTCAACAGGCGCAGTGCATACAGTCCGCTGTTGTAGCTGATGCTGCGCTCAAGCACCGCATCATATTGCTGCCAGTGTTCGGGCTTGTCCAGGTCAAAATGGATCGCTCGATCATCGAGCCGCTCATAGTCAATGCCGCGTTTTTCCATCGCTCCGAAGATCCATTTCTCCTCGACGCGCACGCGGGAATACAGGACACCGATTTTTAATCGTCGTTGCATAAAACCTCCGTAATTGGTAAATGGTAATTACCAATCACCAATTACCATTTACCTCACTCCCCCCAATCTTCCTGTTCCATCGGCGCCAACTGCACCGCAGCAGGCTCCACCGACGTCACTTCCAGGTCCACGCCGCAATCCGAGCAGACGATGATCTCACCGACTTCGGTGCCAGCATCCAGCGTAATTTCGGCTTCACATTCGGGGCAAGTAACAGTAGACATGATTTAATCTCCTTTGATTTTCTTGATCTGATTTTTTACCGATTGGAGGCTCGTGCCGCCAATCGCATTTCTTTTTTGGATGGAACTCAGCGGGTCGAACACCTGATACACATCCGCTTCAAAGGCGGGACTGAGAGCCTGATACGCTTCGAGCGGCATTTGCTCCAGCCCAAG
>CALLJA010000003.1 GCA_938008865.1 uncultured Anaerolineales bacterium | reverse complement strand
GCCAGGATCCCGCGCGAGGGGAGTTTGTTCCGCCTGCGGCTGACGAAACCCTGGAAGATCAGCGCGAGGGCCGCGGCATTGAACTCGCCCGTGCAGCGCGCGCACAGCGGAAGCTGCCGCCCAAAAACATGGAAGGAGCGCTCGTCGATGCGGTGACAGACGGCGTACCCGACGGCGTCCGCCTTGCCGAGGATGCCCGGCGGGGCGATGTAGAACCAGGCCGTCAGCGCCAGAATTGCCGCCAGCGGGATGATCCAGCGCAGTACGGCATTGAAACGGGGAAGGTTGGATTGGGACTGCATTGGTCACATTATATGGGTATTGAAGTTGGAACGCAAGAAAGCCTGGCATGATTGGGGTATGATAGGACTAACTTACCCTGTGGAGGTCAAACCATGAAAAGAATCGGTGTTTTGACGGGCGGCGGGGACGCTCCGGGGTTGAACGCGGTCATCCGCGCGGTGACGAAGACGGCCATCCTGCAATATGGCTGCGAAGTGTTCGGCATCCGCGATGGATACGATGGCTTTCTGGGGGATAACGGAATCCTTCCCCTGGGCTTGAACGATGTGCGAGGAATCCTTCCACGCGGCGGGACCATTCTTGGCGCAGCCAATCGGGGCAATCCTTACGCGCGCAAGGTCATTCGGGATGGTAAAGAGATCACCATTGATGTATCCGAGGAGATCGTCAAGGGCATCCAGCGCCTGGGGCTCGATGCGTTGATTGTTCTGGGCGGCGATGGCACCCTGCACATCGCACATGAGTTATATGAGCACGGGGTGCCCGTCATCGGTGTGCCCAAGACCATCGACAACGACATCGGCGGCACGGAGGTCACCTTTGGTTTCGACACCGCCCTGAACATTGCCACCGAAGCCATCGACCGTCTGCACACCACGGCCGAGTCTCATCATCGCGTGATGGTGGTCGAGTTGATGGGCCGCGATGCGGGGTTCATTGCCTTGCAGGCGGGCGTCTCGGGCGGCGCGGACGTGGTCTTAATCCCCGAGATTCCCTTCAAGTACGAGGCCATCCTGGCCAAGGTCCGCCAGCGAGTGGAACGTGGCAGTTACTTCAGCATCCTGGCTGTTTCCGAGGGCGCTAAACCTCAGGGTGGGAGTCAGGTCTTTTCGCGGGGCGGGGATGAGATCTACGTCCCACGCCTGGGGGGAATCGGGCAGACGGTGGGGGAGTATCTCGAAAAGCAGGGTGTCGAGACGCGCGTGACCGTGCTGGGGCACGTCCAGCGCGGGGGGACCCCCACCGCCTTCGACCGTTGGCTGGCCACCCGTTATGGAGCGGCGGCGGTGCGGCTGGCGGCTGCGGGCGGTTTCGACCGCATGGTGGCGTTAATCCGCTCGCAGATTACGGATGTTTCCCTGGCTGAAGCCTTGGCGGTGCCCAAGCGGGTGGATGTGCATGGCGACGCGGTGGTCACCGCGCGGGGGATGGGAATTTTCTTCGGAGATGAGGTTTAAACCAGAATGCCATCCTTGCGGATGGCATTCGTGGGCGCTGTGGCTTCCTTCTTACTTGAGGAGGGATGCCACAGCGCTGGGTTGCATACTACTATCCATGTTAGACATCACCTCCTCCTTTCATAGGATGGCGATCGAATTGTGAGCCCCCGTGAGCAGTGAAGGTAGTATGTCATATTTCAAATTGGATGTCAATAGGTAGATTAAACTCTAATCTTTTTGTAATTTAAGCTGTTTATAATCTACACTGTTATCGTTTTATTCGTGCGTTCGTCAGACTGGGAAACAATAAGGACGCTTCATGGAAAAACACTCAACTCGTCTCTGGCTGACCGCCCTCCTGCTGGGATGGGCCGCCGACTTTCTGTTCTGGTCCAGCGCGGTGGGGATCAACTACGTTATCTTCCTAACCTTATGCCTGGTTGCTGGGACCCTGCTCCTCCTCTCCGCTGGGTTTCGCCCCGCCCGTGCCAGCCTGTGGCTGCTTCTCCCTCTGGCATTCTTCCTGGCGATGACCGTCCTGCGACGGGAACCATTGTCCGAGTTCCTTGCCTATACATTTACCTTGTTCCCACTTGGCATTCTGATCAATACTTACCTTGAAGGGAATTGGCCCCAATACCGCTTGTGGGATTATTTGAAGGGGGCAGGTAGGGTCCTATCTGCGTTGCTCACGATGCCGTTGGAATACTTTGCCCGGGTTCGTGACATGCAAAAAGAGGGTGGGAGTGCGAGCTTCTTCAACGCACTTAAGCCTGCTCTACGCGGTATCTTGATCGCCCTCCCTATTTTGTTTTTCTTTGGCTCGCTCCTTTCCTCTGCTGATTTGATCTTTGCCCAAAAAATAAAGAATTTTTTTGATCTGTTTGATTTTTCCAGTGTCGCCGAACATGTGGTTCGTTTTATCCTGATCCTTGTATATGCGTATAGCATTTCTGGCATCTTGTATCAAACTTCTTTCGGTTCCAATAATCAAGAGACTAATACAGAACAAAAAATAGTGCCTCAACGCTTGGGCTTTACAGAGTCTTCCATCGTATTGGGCAGCATCATTCTGCTTTTTGGGTTCTTTGTTGCCATCCAGTTTCGTTATTTCTTTGGCGGCAATGCCAACATAGACATGTCGCGATACACGTACTCGTCCTATGCCCGCAGTGGATTCAAAGAACTGGTGACGGTGGCCTTCTTCAGCCTGGTGCTGATCCTCGGGTTCAGTTCGCTCACACAACGGGAGGAAGGATTGCAGAAACGCATCTACTCGTGGCTCAATGTGAGTGTCGTTGGACTGGTGGTGTTGATCTTGATCTCGGCTTATCAACGCCTGATGCTGGCCATCGACTGGCACGGATATTCGCGCCTGCGCCTGTATCCGCGTGTGTTCATGATCTGGCTGGGAATTCTGTTGATCGTGGTTGTTGCGTTGGAGATCATGGACCGTCAGCGTC
>CALLJA010000002.1 GCA_938008865.1 uncultured Anaerolineales bacterium | reverse complement strand
GAGGAAAGAATTCAAGCGGGGTTTGTGATTTTTTTCTGGATCAAAACTTCTTGTTGAAAATGCTGTTGAATCGTTGTATAGTATTTTTGGGAGGAGGTTGCCATGACTACGGAGAATGAAGGAAACGCATTTGCGAAGGTCGCTGATTTCTTTTATGGTCTGTGGTTGTTCCTGAGTTCAACAACGGGTTCGTTCTTGGTTAAGGCGGTTCTTGCGATTTATCTGAATGTCATGCTGGTTCTATGGGGAATGTTGGCTTTTGACGTCGCCACCTTTCGGTTTAATTTCATAAAGTGGGTTTTTCAAATTCCAGACACTCCAGAATTCATTGTGCCAGATCTGTTGTTCCTGATCGCGCTTGCCCTGGTGGGAGGCGGGATCGGCGGCGTCATTTACGGCATGGAAAAACTGTATAAATATTCGACTTCCGACGAATTTGAGTTGACCTATGCAGGCGACTATTTGTTCCGCCAGTTCGGCTCCGCAGCCCTGGGCGCAATCGTTTTTACGTTGATTGTGGCTGGGTTTCTGAATCTGGATTTCGCATCGGCAGGGATAAGCGCGCCAAGCTTTTTGCCCACCTCGACGCCAGTGGCAACTGAGGCAGCCGTTTCCACCGAAGAGCCTGTTACCACTGAAGAGCCTGCTGCCACAGAGGAACCTGCGGCAACTGAAGCACCTGTTGTCACAGATGAACCAGTTGCTACAGAGGAGTCTTCATTCGGCGAAGATACCGCGCCAAATGAAGGAGAGAATAACGCCATCAAAGATGCACAGAACAATGAAGAAGGGAAAGCGTTGGACAAAAGCTATGGGTTTTGGGCGTTTGGAATCGGTTTCTTGTCTGGTTTTGGAAATTACCAGGTGATGAAAAAACTGGATCAGATCATCAAAGTCATCTTTGGGGAGCTAACTTCGGATGACATCGAGAAAAACCATAAGTGACGAGTTTCCCTTGGAATGAAAAAAAGAACGGGTTGCCCAACACCAGCAGCCCGTTCTTTTTTTGTGGCGTTTCTAACCCGCCCTCTTTGTTTCATGAACCAGGATCGCTTCCAGCACGCCGCCGCCGATGGCGAGCGCCTTGTCCGAGGTCAGCCAGCAGGCGCTGGCGTCGTCGCGCGGATCCACGTCACCGATCTTCATGTTCTGGGGAGCGGTCACGCCGTCGTGAAGCAGTCCGCGCAACATGCCTGATAGCGGGCTGACGATGGGCTGGCTGCCTCCCTCCGAGAGCAAGTCGGCCAGCACCTGGCCCTCTTCCACATGCTCGCCGATTTGGGCGCGCGCCTTCAATCTGCCTTCGACGGGCGCGCGCATAACGCGCCTGGGGTCGCCTTCGGGTTGTCCGCTGTCGGATTGGGTCGGGCCGTCCCAGTAGACGCGTCCCAGGGTGTGACTGCGGCGCGTCTCGATCACGGCGTCGCAGTTCATGCCCGCCGTGAAGCCTGGTCCCAACCCGATGTGCAGCAGCGGACGGGCGGGCAGGGGATCGGGCTCGCGTTTGAGCAAACGCCCATCCACCACGATGGTCTTGTGCGGGCTGGTGAGGAAGGCGTTGGCCAGGAGGTTGGCGTTGGGGTCGACCAAGACGGGAATCTCGCCCTGTTCCTGGACATGCTGTAACTGGTCGGGCGAGACCAGGCGGCCCGTCACGCCTTCGACGGTCCATTCGCCCTCGTAGACAGCTTCGGCGAACGAGACGGTGCGCCGCACTGCCAGGGGTTGGGGCAGTTCGAGGATCAACACGGGGAAACCCACACGGAAGAGGCGCAGGGCCACGCCTGAAGCCAGGTCCCCGCCCCCGCGCAGGACGATTAATTCGGGTCGCATAGTTCTCCTTAAATATGCCGTTCCTGCAGCAAATGGCCGAAGGCGTACAGGGTCAGGTAGAGGAACAGGAAGAGTGCTGCAAAGATGGTGGTGAAGACGATGGAACGTCCGCTCGGGTCGACGGCGTGAGCCAGGGTGAAATCCGCCAGTTCGCGCGGGCGTGAGAGGATGTCCCACGAATTCCAACGCAGGAAGCGGCCCACGTAAACGCCCACCGCCGTCAGCACGGTGACGAGGGCCACGAAGCCCCAGCCGATCCAGCGCCCGAACTCGCGGCGGATGATCTCCTGCATCATGAACAGCGAGACCATGCCCAGCAGCAGTCCTGTGAAGGCGAACCAGACCAGCATCAGTACGTCGTACCAGGTGTCGATATCCTGCCAGTTGGCCACCGCCAGGTGCTGCAGGTCGGTCAGGATGTAGGGCGCGTTGGGGAAGAAGATCAGCCACAGGAAGGCGGCGGCGGGCACGAGGATGCGCATCCGCGTGGGCTGCAGGCTGGAGGTGTAGGTGAAGTAGGCCACCAGGAAGGGAATCCACGCGAGGAACAGGTTCCAGATCAGGAAGGCGTAGTTCTCCTTGCCCGTCAGCGAGACGCGCCAGCGGAACAGCGCGATGCACATCAGCGAAGCCAGCGCCAGGATGGCGACGATGAACAGGCGATATTTGTTGCTTGCGAAACGCGCGCGCAGGTCAGCCCACATGGACGGGATTTTCCTTTTCCTGCAGGAGATGCCCGAAGGAATACAAGGTGAGATAGACGAACAAGTAGAAGACCGCGAACAGGGCTGTGAATGCCACCATCCGCAGCGACGGGTCGATCACCAGGCCGAGGACGGTCACGGCCACCTCGCTGGGATCTTGCAACAGGTCCCAGGAGTTGAAGCGCACGAAGCGCCCCAGATAGACCCCAAAACTACTCAACCCTGAGACAGCCAAGACAAAGCCCCAGCCGACCATGCGATTGAAGGTTCGCTGGACGATCTCGTGCATCAGATAGAGTGAAACCAGCCCGAGCAGCAGGCCCGTCCATGAGAACCAGACCAACATGATCACGTCGTACCAGAGCGGCGTGTCCATCGATTGGCGCGCCAGGTGCTGCAGGTCGGTCAGGATGTAGGGCGCGTTGGGGAAGAAGATCAGCCACAGGAAGGCCGTGACGGGGATGACGATGTACAACCAGCGGCGGCTCCACGAGAGGGTGTAGGCGGCGTAGGCCAGCAGGAAAGGGATCCATGCCAGGAACAGGTTCCAGACCAGGCTCGCATAACGCCCCGAGTCGCTGACTGTGATGCGCGCCCCGACCAACATGATGCAGATCAGCGAGGCCCCCGCCATCAGGCCGAAGATGGCCAGTTTGTAGCGATTTCTATTCAGGAAAGGCAGTATTTTTTGGAACATGGCGCCCATTGTAGCATTTTCCGCCCCGATTGGGTTGCGCAAGAGAGGGAGAGAGCGGCTAATTCCGCGGGCTGACCAGGAGGTTTTACCACAGAGAACACCGAGGCCACAGAGAAACGCTTTACACAGCTCCGCGCCTCGGCGGTGAAAAAAACTTCCTGGCCTAGCCTTTTCCCTGTTCCCGTAGGAAGACGATCAAGTCGATATCGCCTGGCGAGCGGCCCAGGTCGGTCAGCAGGGCGGCCGCTTCGGCGCGATGCTGGGTTCCGTGATTGACGACATGGACCATGACGGGCCATAAGACGGGTTCGCGCATCGGTTCGCCGCGGGTGGTCTGGTATTCGAACGGAGCGTTCAGGCGTTCGTCCGTCAGGGTTTCGAGGAAGACCTGCAGGTTCTTGTCCTCCTGTTCCCAGCGGGCGCGCAGGGATGCAAAGATGGGGAAGTCTGCTTCCTGGAAGCGGACGGTGGGTGAATTGCCTTCCCAGCGATTGCGCCAAATCCATTCGGCGAACAGGGCATGCACGAGCGTGCCGCGGATGCCGCCATGCGGGAAAGGGGCGGGCGCAACGAATTGTTCGTCAGTCAAGCCATCGGCGGCGTTCAGGATGCGCGCATTGGCCCAGCTATCGTATCGAAAGAGCAGGTGAATATCCTGTTTGTTCATGTTGCCTTCCTGGGCAGGAGCAGACAGCCGTCTGCTCCTAGATGGAATGGGAAAGAAATTTACTCAACAAGCGATTGAACTCGTCAGGTCGTTCGAGGTGGGGTGCGTGCCCGCAGCCGTCGAAAGCGTGGAACTCGGCCTGCGGGACCCATTTCAACAGGTCCGCGCTGTAGGTGAAGGGCACGGTGGCATCCTCCCGACCCCAGAAGAGTTGTGCGGGTTTGCCGAGTGCGCCGACGTGTCGATAGGTCTCGGAGAAGTCGCCCAACATGCCGTTGCGCATGGTGGAGAGGATGGCCCTGCGGAAGCCCTTGAATTGCATCTGCACCCGATAACGCTCCTGGAATTCTGCCACGATCTGCGGATCGAAGAAGCCTTCGGCTGCGCCCTTGACCATGCGCTCGCCACCCAGCCCAAGCGCCATCTCACCGACGAGGGGCAGCCGCAACAGACGCAGCCCTGGCAAAGTGACGGCATGGACGCCCGCAGGGTCGATCCATACATTGC
>CALLJA010000001.1 GCA_938008865.1 uncultured Anaerolineales bacterium | reverse complement strand
AACTTCGGCATAACGTAGGTGCGGCAGGTGTCGGCTTCGTTCATATCCCATCTTGATCCATGACAACAAGTATACAGGAAAACCGACACGGCGCAAGGCTCGCCTGCGCGCGGGGCTGCATGCCGAATCTCGGCGGCATCCTTGACAGCCTTCCCTTAAATCCAGATAATAGGGATATGTCGACCGCCTTTCAGCCTGTCTCAAATCCATCGAACCAGGGGACGGAATTCGGTGTTATGGTAGTGTATTCCACCCAAGCGGACCCTCATGCCGACTGAATTCCCCCTTGTCATCGAAAACCTGTCCTTCCGCTATCGCGACCGCGAAGGCGCGGCCATTCACGATATTTCATTTAATGCCAGGCGCGGCGAGATCCTGCTGATCGCGGGCGCAAGCGGCTGTGGCAAGACCACGCTCATCCGCTGCATCAACGGTCTGATTCCCCGCTCGTACAAGGGCGAGGCGCAGGGCCGCATCTCGGTCTTCGGCGAAGAGACCAAGGGGTGGACGCTTTCGCGCATCTCGCAGAAGATCGGCACCGTGCTGCAAGACCCCGAACGCCAGATCCTCGGCACCAAGGTGCTGAACGAAGTGGCCTTCGGCCTCGAAAACCTCGGCCTGCCGCGCGAAGAGATCTTCCAGCGCGTGGACGAGGCGCTGGCCTTCCTCAAGATCTCCCATTTACGCGACCGCGAGACCTTCAACCTTTCGGGCGGAGAAAAGCAAAAAGTGGCCCTGGCGGGCGTGCTCGCCATGCGCCCATCGATCCTGCTGTTGGATGAACCTCTTGCCAGCCTCGACCCCGCCTCGGCGCAGGACACGCTGGATACCGTGCGCCTGCTGGCCGACCAGGGCATGACCGTGCTGATGGTGGAGCACCGCGTCGAAGACGTGCTGCGCATCCGCCCCGACCGTGTGCTGTTCCTGTCCGAAGGCCGAATCCGCTACCTGGGCGAGGTGGAGGGGTTGTATAAACAGGTCAACTACAAGGAAGTCAAACTTCCCGCCGAGCGCATCATGGAGTTCGCCAAATTTGCGCCTGTTCCGCCCGAGATGAAGGTGCTGCCTTCTGCAGCGGGCGGCGAAAAGGAAACGCTCGTCAAATTCGAGAACGTGGCTTTTGG
The DNA here is from genome assembly GCA_938008865.1 of uncultured Anaerolineales bacterium. Taxonomy (GTDB): domain Bacteria; phylum Chloroflexota; class Anaerolineae; order Anaerolineales; family Villigracilaceae; genus JACPVF01. The sequence goes on along the minus strand of CALLJA010000001.1, from coordinate 3,571 downwards.
CTACGACGCCGACCGCGAAGTGCTGCACGGCATCAACCTCGAGATCAAACGCGGCGATGTGATCGCCGTACTGGGCGCGAACGGCGCGGGCAAGACCACCTTCGTCAAGCATGCCATCGGTCTGCTCAAGCCCAGGTCGGGACGCGTGCTGGTGGACGGGCGCGACACCCGCGAGGCCAGCGTGGCGCAGATCGCGGGCACGCTGGGCTACGTCTTCCAAAGCCCGAGCCACATGCTGTTCGCGCCCACCGTCCACGATGAACTGGCCTTCGGGCCCACCAACCTCAAGCATCCCAAGGACCAGATCGCGAAGGAGGTGAAAGAAGCCTTACGGACCGTGAACCTTTCGGATAAAGAGCAGGACCCCCCGCTGGCCCTTTCCTTCGGCCAGCAAAAGCGCGTCAGCATTGCGGCCATCCTTGCCATGCGCTCCCGCATTCTGGTGATGGACGAGCCCACCGCGGGGCAGGATTATCAGAACTACATGAACTTCATGGATGCCATCCTGCAAATGCCCGGGTTCGAGGCCATTCTGTTCATCACCCACGACGTGGACCTGGCCGTGATCTACGCCAACCGCGTCTTGATGGTGGCCGATGGCCGCCTGGTGGCCGACGGCGCGCCCCAGGATGTGCTGCGTGATTTCGAACGACTTAAGTCAAACCGCCTGGTCCCGACCTCGCTGCTGGAATTGAACGCGAAGCGCTTCCCCGAAACGGGACGCTTCCTGCGGGCCGAGGGACTGGCGCATATCCAACTCACAGGAGAGCAGTAGATGGACAAGAAATTCTTGAATGTCATCCTTTCCCTGGCGGCCGTGCTGGCGATCTTTGCGGTCGTCATGTTCGTGCTGTCCACCCAGATCAGCGTCTTCAACTTCGAGGTGGACCAGGCCACGGTCGGCCTGCGCTTCTTTTTCGTGGTGCTGGGCGTGCTGATCCCTGCCGTGGCGTACTTCCTGACCCGTGATAACAAGGCCTGGGAAGTGGGCACGCGCGAGGTGGTCTGGATGGCCATCGGCGCGGCCCTGTATGCCGTGTTCTCGTACCTGTTCAACGGCACCGTCTTTGTCGTGCCGTCGCTCAGCCAGGTGGCCCTGCGTCCCGCCATTGCCATCCCCATGTTCTTTGGCTACGCCTTCGGCCCCGTGGTGGGCTTCTTCAGCGGCGCGGTCGGTAACATGTTCGGCGACGCGCTGACGGGCTTCGGCCTCTCCCCGCAGTGGAGCATCGGCAACGGCCTGATCGGTTTTGTCTCGGGCCTGTGGATGCTCTTCAAGGACCGCAAGCAGAGCATGAATGCCGTGCTGTGGGTTGGCGGCGTGTTGACCGTGTTGGCCATCGCGCTGTTCTTCCTCAACCGCGACCAGCCCAACATGATGTTCTACGATGACAGCCAGGGCATCTATGGCGACGCGCAGATCTCGTCGCTGGCGGGCCTCTCGATCCTGATCGGCTTCCTGCTGGTGCTGGGGGTGCGCTTCTTCTTCGGCAGCAACGAAGATGTAGCCGCCGCCGTCACCTGGGGCATGTTCGGCAACATCGTGGGCATCGGTTTCGCCGCCCTGGCCGACATCTGGATCAACGGCTTCTCGCTGGCCGCCACCATGGTGGGACAGTTCCTGCCCGCGGCTGGCCCGAACATGATCTTCGCCGCCGTGCTGGTGCCGCTGTTGGTGCTGGCCTACGCCTCCGTCCGCCGACAGTCTGGCCGTTAGTCTCTTCGTAATTTCGCCCGTCGGGGACCTGGGTCCCCGACGGGCAAGGTGAATTATGCTCGCAGCCTGGCGATACCGTCCCCGCAAATCCTTCATCCAGTCGTTCGACCCGCGCGCCTGGATCATCTTCTTTTTGTGCTTCATGTTCTCCACCCTGGCCTTTTGGGATGTGAGATTCCTGCTGCCGTTCTTCATCATCGCCCTGTTCGTGTTATTCACCTCGGGGGTCAAGTGGCATGAGGTCCGCCGCGCGTTTTTGTTCATTATCGGCTTTATCACTTTCTTTGCCCTGCTGACCTTCCTGACGGGGCGCGGGGGCGAGGAAGTCTACGCCCAGGAGCACCTGCTTCGCCAGTTCAAGGCGCCTTTCTCGATCCTCGGCTGGACTCCCACGCTCGACATCACCGTGGAGCGCGCCTTCTTCGCCGTCAGCCAGTTCGTGCGCGTGGTGAGCATTGCCATCATGACCATCCTGATCCCTTATTCGCTCAACCCCGCGTTGTACGGGATCACCTTCAAGGGGCTGGGACTGCCCGACAAGATCGCCTACGCCATGGACCTGACCATGCGCTTCATCCCGACCTTTGGCCGCGACTTCCAACTGACCATGGACGCCCAGCGGGCGCGCGGCTACGAGTTGGAGAAGATCAAGGGCGGGTTGATCGAGCAGGTCCGCAAGCTGGGACCGATCTTCGTGCCCGTCACCATCCACGCCATCATCAGCAGCGAGGACATCATCGACGCGATGGATTTGCGCGCTTTCGGCGTGGGTCCGCGCACCTGGCTGGAGGTATTGCAGCGCAACCTGCGCGACCACGCGCTGATCTGGCTGGGCGTGCTGATGGTGTCGGTCTCCTTCTCGCTGGCTTTCTTTGGGCTGGGCAAGTTCTGGGTGCCCGAATTCCTCATCCGCCTGGCGGGCGGGTAGAACCCCCGCAATAGAATGAAAAAGCCACCGTCCGCGCGGACGGTGGCTTTTTGTTTCGACAGGCGCTGGGATCAGGCCGCCACGACGGGCACGCCCAGGTAGGTCACGAGGCCGATGATGGCCATGACGATGGACAGCAGGGCAAAGACGAAGCGCAGGTTGCTTTCGCTGTTGAGCAGCGAAGCCCAGGCGGCGAAGGCCAAGCCGAGCGCCATGAAGAGCACCACCAGTTGCAAGCCGTCGCCGCGGTTGTCCCACTGGCCCGCGGTCTCGAAATTGGCGTCGGACTCTTCCCAGAACGCGTTGGCTTCGGCGTACATGGAATTGTAGTAATCCTCGCTGAACGGGTCATCGGGGTTGGCCGCGATGGACGCCTGGAGCTGCTCGGAATAGCTGGACTCATAGTAGGCCGACTTGGCCTCATCGTCGGTGACGTACCAGCCGTCGTACATGTTGTAGTCGTAGACGATGAACTGGTTGGCGCTCAGGTACTCGGCGTTGCCGTCGTTCAACTGCTGCATGGCCTTGATCTCGTGCTCGTTCTGCTTCGAATCCGCGATGGAACCCTGGTAACTGGCAAAGGCGGTGAACACGGACAAAACGGCAACCAGCGTGCCGAGTACGATCTCTGAACCGAACATGCGAAGGAATTTCATGGAAAGGGGTCTCCTGTAGTGATGTGAAGTGCCGAAAGAATGCGCCGATTATACGTCAGGTTTTTCTGGTTTGGATTTTCAGTTTTGTAATAACTTGATTGCAAAATAGATAACTGCCCCGCGGCCTGGACTTTCGTCCCGCCGCGGGGCAATTTCTTTCCTCTTTCTTCTTTCTTTCCCCTATTCTTCCAGCGTGCTGACATCCCCCTCGGGCAACCCCTGTGCGCGGGCCTTGAGCACGCGGCGCATGATCTTGCCCGAGCGCGTCTT